>NZ_JAMQUS010000048.1:16389-16566 GCF_025594995.1 Turicibacter sp. GALT-G1 | reverse complement strand
AATTCTTTAACTAAAACTGGAAAATCACTTGCAAATATCATTAAGTCTGAAAAAGGAGATATTGATAAAAATTCACTTGAAAAGTTAAGAAAAAATTATTCAAGAAAAATATCAAAAGCAGGATATAGATATAACAGCGATCTTGCTATGTACCAACCTAAAGATTCATCAGCTAAC
>NZ_JAMQUS010000048.1:0-16268 GCF_025594995.1 Turicibacter sp. GALT-G1 | reverse complement strand
AAAGTAGATGGCTCTAAAGAAAAGCAAGATAGACCTCGTAAACGTGTAACTAAAAAAGAAAAAGAATTAGAAAAGACACTAAAAGAAAATCCATTATATTTTGAAACTCAAACGTATAAGATTCTTGAAAATATAGATCAAATATACAATGATCTCGAAAACGGTTCAGTTCAACTCTCTGTTTTGACTTATCCATCACTATTAAAAGAGTTTAAAAAATTAGAAAAACGTTTTGGCTATATCGGGGGACACTACACCCAAAGTTGTGCTATCTTATCTTGTTATAACAGAATTAATCAATTAAAAGGATCAACTTTATTGCATGAATATTTGAATTTGATTTCTACTGATTTAAAGTATGAAAAAAAGAAACAGATTACAATACGAACATCTAAAATGATGGATACGACTAAAAAACTGTTAGAATATGAGTTTCCATTCTTAAGTAAAGGGGACGTTATTGGATTCTGTTTCTTCGCTTTTTTAAAGTGTTATGAAAAGACATGGGAGTAGCAACAATAAACAAATAAAGATTCAAACACTCAATAGACAATAAAAGACATTATCAGCCGATAATGTCTTTTATTATATAAAGATACAACTCCCCCATTATAATTGCTATTAACGGAATTACTTTGTTAATAGCATATGATTTTAGAACTTTTCATTATGAATAGAGCCTAAAAAATATTTCGTAAAAATTCGCATTTTTGCCCCTCACCTCTCCCCCACTATATATTTTTTTGCAAAAAATTAACCGCTTGCGTATCTTTTTTGTATAATCAACAAATAAAATACGTTAATTATACGTATTTTATTTGTATATTTGATGTATTTTAATTGTATTTATAACATTAAAAAAACATCAAATATGCAATACTTTTTCGCATATAATGAGTATTTGCAACGTATAATATGAGAAAAAATGATGTGTTTTTTACATCAATTTTACGTTAAACTCTTGTATTCCCAAATTTTATTCTGTATAATATAGTTATAAAGTCGAATTAAAGAATTGGAGAGATATAAAATGTGCAATTTAGAACAAATCGCTTTAGATTTAGCAAATGGATTTATAAAGGTAGCTAACAAAGAAACACTTTGTTATGAAAATAAATTACGAAGAATCAGACATAATGAGTTTTCAGTTCTAACTCAATTTAACGAAACTATCTATACGTTTGAAGGAAATCAATACGTTCTTGATCCTGTTGGTGAAATTACAAGTGGAGGACGTAATAATTCACGTTATGGATCGGATCAATATTTATTAGAGTGTTTAATTGCAATTTCAAAAGTAACAGATAAAGTCGATATTTCATTGACGATTGGACTTCCTTGTAAAGATCATGGAAATGATACTATTAAAAAGAATATTGTAGATAAACTGGTAGGAAGTCATATTCTTAAAATTAAAAAGAATGATTCAGAAGTTGCTCGTGTGCTTGAGATAAAAGATGTAACAATCCTTTGTGAGCCTGTCGGAACGTTATTAGACTTAATTGTTGATGAAAACTTACATATCGTTCCCGAATTAGAAGAGAGTAAATTTTTAATTGTAGATATTGGACATGGTACAATGGATATAATCGAAACAAATGGACTACATATCACCAACAAAGATCATGCTAATATTGGAGGAATGACACTTGTTCAAGACTATTTAGAGCGAATTAATGCTAAATATAGTGATACTGGGAAAGTGTTTAAAGAATCTGATGTTACAATTATTCCTAAAAATAAAATCAATAGATATAACGAAGAATGGGATTTTTCACAAGAACTAACAAACTCAAAAAAACATATAGCAAATGAAATCACATCTATTATTAGTCAAAAAGGATATGCTTATGAAAATTATGATTTAGTAGTTTTTACTGGTGGTTGTTGCCTTCAAATCAACGATTATCTAGCAGTACCATCAAATGGTGTTATTCATGAAAATTGCCAAACTGCTAACGTTAATGGTTATAAAAAATATGCACACATCATGAAAGGATAAAATACTTATGGCAAAAGAAATTAAATTTCCTAAAAGACAAAACGTTACTTTTTACGAAAGAGATAAAGAATTGTATCATCAAATATTAAAATTAGCTGATAAAGATGGTCGCTCGGTAGAGGCCTATATAAGACACTTACTACATTCAGTTGTTCCAACAAAGTTAGAGCAAGGTAGCGTACCATCATTCTCAAATCAAGAAGAATCATCTACAATTCAAGAACCTACCACTAACTCTAATAATGGAGCGTCTGCAACAAGAGAAAAATTACTCGGTAAGTTGAATAATTAACGAAAAAAAAAGGATACTGCGGTAACAGTATCCTTTAAAAATCAAATCTACAAGAGATATGTGATTTTATATTAGCAATTTAATTTTATCATATCTCTTTATAATCTGTAAAGAAAAAAGGAGAAATGAAAATTATGTTATTACAATCTACTATTTATGCTATCGGACTATCTAGCATGGGATATGCTTTTTATCAATCTTTTAAATATAATAAGAAATTAAATCTAGCAATCGGAGTTAATTACTGCGATTTAAGTGATCTAAATAAAAAACAGATTATTGATTTTGTTGAAAATGAAGTGAAGTTTGCTCTAAAAAATGGACAAGAATCATTCATCTTAACTTACGATCAACTCGACTTAGATCAATTTGACTACGGTGTAGATGTAGAATTATATGATTTATTTGATAAAGCTAATTCACCATTATTTAAAAAAATTGATATATTTGAAAATCATATTCATTGTTATTTATCAGATGTTGCAAAAGCAACGTCTTTTTTTATAACGCTGTGTTAGACAATTTTGTTGATAAGTTGAATAGGCCCCCCAAAAATAAAATCATAATGATGGCTATAAAACATCTTATAGCGCGAAAAAACGCATAACGAAAGCACGTTGATGGTTATCAACGTGCTTTTTAATTTATTTAACGTGTAAAGTTAATTTTTTTTCACTATATAAGATAGATTCCAACTCTTGAATTGAAGTTTTAACGTTAAAAGATGCGCTTAAAACATCATTTACATAGTCAATTAATGATTTGCTATCGTTTGATTTGAATACAACTTCATTCGCTTCATTCTTAATCACAAATAATTCTTTTTGCATTAAATATCACTCACTTTCTTATCTTTAATTTTACCATATGTGCTTCTAATTATTAATTCAAAACACCTTATCCAAATAAGGATTACGGTGTTTTTAGTTGCAATGAAACTTTTCTATATTACTAAAATGATATGACCATATTGTAACACAAAAAATCCCCTTGTTCCTATTGGATCAAGGGGATTTTTTGATAACCGTATGTTTTTATTAACTACTATCTATTATACCAATTTTTAAAAATAAAAAAAGACCTTATAGAAAATATTCTATAAGGCATTAGTATATTATTTAAGTAGGTTTTCAATGGAATACTTAGCATTATAACATAACCCTTGCTAATAAAAAAGATAGGAAATAACCCATCTTTTTTTATTAGCAACAATCACGTTTATGTAACTACTAGGAAAAGCACAACTTTATCCTGACAAAGTTCGACAAAAAAGGCAATAAAAAAAGAGGTTGTAGATTAGGTCTACAACCTCTTTTCATTATAACTTAATAGCTTTTTTTATAGAAATACATCATGCATTACACTAAATAGTTTATCATATTTTTAAAATTATATCATTCAATTTGATAGATTAAATTCAGCATATAAATTTGTCATTTCCTCTTTATATCTCATAATCAATTCCCATTTTTTATATGATGGGTGAGGAAGATACTTTATATCACATTTTAATTCCATATCTTCAATTATCTTTTTAAAATAATATTCAGCAAAACTACCACAAACAATTATCATCTTACCATCACTATTAAAGTGTATGTTCTCCATTCTTTCTTTAAAATCTTTTAAAACTAAACACTCAAACTCATTAATATTCTCGTTGTCACGATTAGTAACAGCTTTAGGATTATCACGAACTACATTCAAATCTTCTATTGAATCAGAATATTCAATCGCAAATTCATCAATTTTTTGTAATGGTACACGAGAAACATTTAAAACAGAAATATTACTTATTTCCTTTTTATCCAGTAACGTCCCCAACGCTTCATCACCAAACCCCAATACGTTACTAATAGATTTTCCACTTGATCCAGCAACTACATATTGATTCTTCAATTCTTCTTTATGTGGTGATTCCACAATAAAAATATATTTTGAATCTTTATATAAAAACTCTTTCACATCACCTTTATACTTAGTAAAATACTCAATATATTTATTGTCATTGGTACTCATTATTTCATTACCTCACTATCTTTCAATATTACTAAATCTATTAATTTTTCTATTCTCTCTTTGATTCTGTCTACTAACCATTTCAGCATATTCTTTAACTTCTTTAATCTTATCAATCTTACTATTAATTGCTTTATATTCTCGTTTCAATGGTTGTAACTTACTATTAATGTCTTGTAGAGAATCTTTAACTTTTGATAAATCTGTATTCGGATCAATGTTATATCTTGATAAAACATTCAATGAACCCTCTGCAAGATTAATCTCTCCAATATGACGATCATAGAATTTCTGCTTATTGAATCGTAACTTGATTTTTTGATATTTGTCATAAACTTCTTTATGCTCTTGATAGGTCGCAAGTTCTTTATAAACCGTACTCAATTCATTATACTTAACTTCTAACTGCTTAATATTATCTTTAACTTGATTTCCATTTTTCCAAATATCTTTAATTTTCTGATCAAAGTCTGACATAGTTTTAATATTTTCTTGTCTGATAAATAATAGCTGATTAGCCAATGTCTTAACATCTTGAATCTTTTGTTTACGTGCTTGATAGAATAAACGCTTTTCAAAGTTAATCGTCTGATCTGTCTTAGTATCTTTAACATGATGTTTCTGACGTTTAAATAAATTTGATAGAATCGGCTTATCATGAATCGTAACCTTTTGTGTAGATTGCTCCTGTAACGTATTTAAAGGCTCTCCTAAACGTTCTTTAATACGTTGAGGGGTATAATCCTCACCCAATGTATCTCCCCTCATAAAACGTTTAGCATGAGGTAATTTGAAAGACCATTGTTTGCCCTCCTTAAACTCAATCTTTTGTTCAGTTAGATTCACTTTAAATTCATCAATCGTTTTAGATTTTGAAATAATCGTATCTAATATTTGTTTCAACTGTTCTCGTAATCCAGTCGGCTTAGTATACGGTTGAGTTTTATTTTGATAACGATTCTTTGTATTTGTTCCTCGTTGAATATTAGATGGAGTTAATCCATTCTCAATACATAACTGATTACTAATTGATTTAATCTCTGCTATCGTTTTATAAGGAATCGTTTTTAATTTATTTAAAGTTTTATGAGAGTAGGCATTAATCACAATATGGTTATGAAGATGATCTGTGTCTGTATGAGTAGATACAACGAACTCATAATCACCTTTTGTAAATTGTTCAGCTAATTTTTTTCCAATCTCATGAGCTAACTCTGGACTAACTTTATCCTTTAGATTAAAACTTTGAATTAAGTGATAAGCTAAATTTTCTTTTCCTCCAACTTTACTATAATCACCTTTCGCACGTTTAGAATTTTCAATCGTCATTTCAAATTCCAAATCAGCAAATTCCGGTGTCACCTCATGTCCATAAACTAAATTTTTTGCACCGACTTTTTCTTCTTGGAGAATATAGTCCATGACTTTTTTCACAGTTGCTTTAATTGCTTTCATCTTTACATATGCCATGACTTACCCTCCTTAAAAATTTAAACCTCTTATGATTGTTTAATTTTATTCGTATTACGGACCAATTCTCTGACTAATCGAATAATCGTGTCTTGACCGTTTTTTATTTCTTTTAAATCACTCTCATAAACTCGGTGATTAGAATTAATCCCTTTAGCAATCTGATTAATGTTATTTCCGATACGAGATACTTCTGACATTAACTGCTTTAAGTCTTTATCATCTGCCGACTGTAAGTTAATTACATATCCATCTATTAACATCTTTCTAGCGTAATTCTCAAATTTTTTAAACCCTAACTTTTCACTATTATTCAATATCATTTCTTTTTCTTTTTCTGTAACCCTAAACATCATCTGTTTAGGTCTTGTACGATTTTTCATCATTCAAACTCCTATCTTTAAAAAACTAGGGGATTGGGGGAACCCCAAAAAGTGAACAAAAGTGAAAATCTGCGATTTTCATTTTGTCGAAAGTGGCTAGCCACTTTCAATTCTCGCTATTCTACTGCTTTCCCTATTTCCTCCCTATCTTACCACCCTTATTTTTAAATTTCAATTTATTTTATTCTTTCAAACATTGATTTTAGGCAAAAAAAAGAGCCACCTTTTTTAGGTGGCTCTAACTTAAAAAATTTCTTTTAACTAACTACAATTATTAGGTTCACGTTTATATTTCCATACCTTTTCCTTTTTTAGTGATGTTCGTTAAATCATTTTCATGTGAATTTCTTTCTTTAATCATTTGCAACTTTTCTTTTATAGAAATTCTTTCATTTTTAATACTCTTTCCATCATGAAGTAATTCGTGTGGTGAACGGTCATTCCCACGACAATCAATATTTTTTAAGTTTTCTAATTCTTGAATTTCTAAAGTCTGTAAATTATTAAAAGCACATTCTAAATGCTCTAAATCCTCACAATGATTTAGCTGTAATTCGCTTAATCGATTGGTTGAACAATCCAACCATATCATACTATCAGGCACTTCTAAGGTTGAAAGGAAATTATTTCGGCAATCTAATTGTTCTAAACTAGATAGTTCTTGAACTGGCAAGTCATATAATAGGTTATCTTGACACGTTAAATAAATGAGTTCGTCACAACCTTTAAAATTTAATTCTTCTAATTGATTATGACTACTAAATAAAAATTGTAACTCTTCTCGTTCTGAAACATCTAATGTTTTTAAATTACAAAAAGACACATCTAACGTTTGAATCTCTTTTGGAATATCTTCATTTTTTAATTCATTCAAATGAGTGCTACTTGCATAAATTTTTCGACATTCACTATTCACTCCCTTTAATGTTTGAATCGGATTATACGACACATCTAAATGTTTTAATGAGGTAAACTGCTCAATTCCTGTTAAATCGTAGATTTGAGAGTTTGGAATTAATAAAACTTTCTGTGCTTGAATCACTGGTAACTGTTCATAAACTAACGTTGTATTATCACTTAACTTATCTTGTTCAAATACTTCAATTAAAATAGCTTTTCTAAAATTCTCATCTGGAAATAAATCATTCATACTTTCATAAGGAATTGGCAACTCAAGATTATTAAGCCACTCCATGCAATACTCTTTATTATTAAACGGCTCAATAAAAACATTTCCATGTGTGTTATCAATCCCTATCCATTGTTCTCCCTCTTTAGAATAGAAACTTCCATAATCAGATTCTTTCAAAGAATGATTATCGTATCTTTCAATTAATGCCTGAACTTGTTCTTCTGTTAAAAATTTAATGGTTGGATCAATCACTTTAACTTCCTCAACATTGACATTCGGATTTCCATTCAATTTCAAATCACAAATAGAAGCTAAAGAATAAAATGTCACACATTCTAAATGATTATTTTCACTTTCAACGTATTTCAATATCTTATTTTCAGATAAATCTAATTCTGAAATAAAGTTATTATTGCAATAAAGAGTTTCTAAACATGGACAATCAGCTACTCCTAAATCATCTAATTCATTTTCACTACAAGATAATTCTCTTAAAACGGATTGATTTTCTAAATCTAATGATTCTAAATTGTTCAAAGTTACATCTAAAATTTCTAAGGTTTCAGACTTAGGTAATTTTAAATTATGAATGTGACAAGCATAAGCGTATAACTCTTTTAATCCTATTAAATCAGATACATCTAAATTAATAATCGGATTATTTGAAACATCTAACTTTCGTAACGATTCAAAATATTCAATTCCTTTTATATCTGTCAATTTATGTTTTTCTAAATTTAAAACTTCAATTTTTTTCAATACTTCTAAATCTGATTTAAAAATATCTGTTGTTCCATCATGGCGATCTAATAATTGCTCAACAATGATTTTTCTAAAATTTTTATTTGGAAATCTAGAATTTATTACTTGGTCATATTCAAATTGTTTCCAAAAATCCATATACCCTGTCATTACACAATCAATCTGATCTTTGTCTTGTTCAAAATTTTCAAAATCGGTATGCAGCTCAAGATAACCATTTTCAACTAACTTAAATTTTTCTAAGTCTTTTTGAAACTCTTCCCAAGTTTCTTTAGTCATTGTTCCATCTTCTAATAAATCTTCAAAATCTTCAATCTCACAAAAATACATCTCTTGTTCAGTATTAATGCTTTCTAAAGCAAAATGACGTAATAATATACCGCAATCTTTTAATTGAATTTTACTTTCATTAACCACTGATTCTTTTCCACTCATTATCTTTCCACTTCCCTTTTATAATTAGATCTTCCATTTTTCACTTGTTGGTGAAGTTTTGTATTTGCATGACTTAATCGACTTTTTATAGATTCTTTAGTTGGTTGATAATCTTGTAATTGATATTTATCCTTTAAAAAAGAAATCGCTTGTTTAAAGCTCAAATTTTCGATATTAGCAATAAATTTTATTGCATTTCCACCCTCACCACAACCAAAGCATTTATAAATTTGCTTATCCGGTGAAACCACAAATGAAGATGTTTTTTCTTCATGAAATGGACATAACCCTTTATAATTTTTTCCGGCTTTTTCTAATTTCACATAGTCACTAATAACTTCAACAATATCTAATTGTGATAAATAATGCTTAATAAGATTCGGTGAAATATCCTTAATCTCTTCATTTACTTTTTCATTTTTTTGTACTTTTTCAAAAACCTTTTGATATTTCGGATCTGATTCACACTTTGTTCTACAATATGAGTAATAGTCGATTGGAGAATTAACAATATCAGTTAATAGATTTTCATTTTTAAGACATTCACATGGATCATTCCCCTCCGGAAACATAGCAAACTTAATATTTTCAACTGGCTTATATTGAGGATTATTTTCTCGCATAGTAGCACTTAAAAATTGTGCATTGGTAATTGAGGCCTTAAATCCGGCAAAATCACCATCATAGCCAAAAACAAACCTTTCTGCTCCCTCTCTAGCTAACATTTCAATATGTTCCTTAGTTAAGGCAGTTCCTAGCGTTGCTACAACGTTATAAATTCCTTTTTGATGATAAGCGATTAAATCTAAAATCCCCTCTACCAGATGAACCTCTTTCGATTCTCTTATAAATGGTTTTGCCCTATGTAAGTTATAAAGGGTTTTGGTTTTAGAGAATCCCATAGATTCCGGACTTAATAGATATTTAACATCATTATTTACATCTGTTGTCCTACCATTAAACCCACAAATTTCCCCTCGACAATCTCGAATTGGAAACATAATTCGTTTCCAATTTCTTTCACCCCCTTTCTCATTTAAAAGTCCTAATGACTTTAATTCCTCTTGATGATTAGTCTTTAATTCATTTAAACAAAAAGAATCACTAAAACCTATCTCAAATTCTTTGATAGATTCTAAAGTGATTCCTCGATCCATTAAATATTTTAATTGTTCTTTATTTTCCAATAATGCTTTTTGATAAATCTTATTTGCTTCATTCAACAACTTCTTCTTCATCATCTAATACCTCCGAAAAATCTAATTGCTGAATTTCTTCAATAGATACAGTTCTTATAAATTCAATACATTCAGTTAATATTTTACTCTCATAATCAAATTCTTTTTTTCCATTCATAAATAAATTACTTTGAATCATTTGATTTAACATAACCTCTTTTGACTTTTGAGGTTGCAAATATGACTTAATCATAGATAAATGATCTAAATTTAACTGTTCTTTTCTCATACTTGTTCTAATTCTCCTTTAGTTTTATTAATCGCTTTTTCTCTAGTTTTTTCTAATGATAATTGTTTATCCTTTGCCTTTGCCAATTTCTCTTTTAATGATGGCTTTGTCACTTCCATGTCTTTATCAGTAACTTTTTCTTTACTCAATTCAAGTAAAACTTCATCTATTTTAATAATTAATTCAGAAGATTTTTTCTGAATTAATTCTAATGAATCCTTTAATTCATCTAATTCTTGTGTTGAACTCCAATTTCCAACGTAAGAAAAACTATAATCAGATGTATCTATTCCAAAATATTGTGATACCGTATAAGCTACACTTTCAGCTTCAACCTCCTTTGTACGCTTATCTTTGCGACGACCATGAAAACTACTATGTAGCTCTGCATGAGCCATTTCATGAATCATAGTTTTTATCGTTTGAATTTCACTCATTCCAACTTGAATAGCAATTTTATTATCTTGGAAACTATAATAACCTTTTGCTCCTGTCGGAATAGATTCAAAATTGATAGGTACAGTTGAAACTTTTGTCAAAGCCTGTATCATATCTTCATAACCCTCTATATCCCCTTGTAAGCCTGTAACAATGCTTGGAAGAGGTTCTCCATCTGTCTGTGATACATCAAAAACATAACCAACTTTAAATTTTGGAATGACGATTTCTACTTCTTCTTTCACTTCATTTCCGTTATTATCTAATACTGGTCTTTGAGTTTTTGGATCAATCTTTGTCATTTCCTCTTTTATCTTATAAGGTGTAGGAATTAAAATAGCAATTCCACTTTCACCTTTTTTTACATGGCGATTAAAGTCATTTTTCCAACTTACGAACCCGGCAACTTTTGTAGCATTTGGCATTTGTCGATAAATTAAAAGATTGTTCCTCGAAGAATATTTATGAAATTTAGATAGTACATTCAAATACTCTTTCAATTTTCCGGTTTCAAATACTTCTTTAACCCCTTTATCTAAATCTTCTGTAATTTGTTGAACTTTATTTTTAATCTGCTCTTGTTTTTTCATAAAAAATCCTTTCTTATAAATAAAAAAATATGTAGCATATGATAATCTACGCTACATATTTTTTATTTGATATTTAAAATAAAGTAATCTAATCACTCTAATAATTGTTAATACCATGTAAAAATTCATTTTAATAAATCGCCAAATCGTAATTGGAACTGCCCCCATAAATACCATTAATAGATTTATTAAAAAAGTCACTGGTGATAATAAATATATCACCAAACTAAGTATGCGAAAAAAATTACAATAAAACGTACATAATAAGATATATTCCCATAACCATTTTAAATCAAATTCAGAAATAGTACGATTTTTTCCGCTAGCAAATAAAATAAATAAGAATATTAATGCCGGATATATAACATTTTTTGAAAAGTCTAAGATTATTTTTTTCCAACTTAAAGTTGGGTGTGATGGTACATACTCATTATAATTATTAAATTCTGTATATTCAGTTTCATTATAAATCACTTGCATAATAAATCACCTTATTATTTAGAAAAAAAATCTAATTATGACATTTTTTTCTTTAATTATAACATAAGATGAATATATAGTATACTAATACTCACTTTTACAAACTTACTCTAAAGATTCAAAAATAGTCGCATATTTAGTATTTGGAGCGTATCGTTTTGCCACTGCATATCCATCAGCTACTAACTTAGCATTTAACATATCATTTGAAATATTTTCAATATTACTTAAATTTATATCATTGGTAAGCCAAACATAAGCTAAAGTACGATTATATACGTCCAGTTGATCTACGTCATATTCTAAATATAGAATTTGTCCTACTTCAAGTAGCGATTTAGTGTACTCACTAGCTATATCACCATCAAGTGTATTTTTACTTTGATCGGGATGTACGCTTTCTGGGGTATCAATCCCAATTAAACGTACTCTCACATCCTCACCATTTGAATTAGTAACGATCAATGTATCTCCATCTACAACACGTTTCAAACTAACTTCTTCTAAACTAATCTCATTTGATTCATCTAATACTGTATCTCCAACACTAGATTTTAATAAATGCTCTTTGAAATCTTTATAAGTATTTAAAAAACTAATAAAACAAAAAATAAATATACCTAAAGTAAATAATCTATTATTTTTTTTCTTTTTTCTCATAATTAACCTCTACTTTTTATTAGTTTTAGGAAATTCTAATGAGAATTTAGGGTATTTATCATTAAAATCTACTTTAATAATAGCGTCATATTCTTTTCCTGTTTTTTGACTTTTTAATCCTTTAACAAGAACCTCGCCTTTATTTAAAAAAGATTTTGCGATTGTCTTAGTAATTTTTTTACCTTGACTTTCAAAAAATTTATTCTCTTTCCATAAGGCAAATGAACACTCTCTATTTGAACAGTAGAAATTTTTATCGCTCTCATGTACTGGACTTTGGCAATTAGGACACTTACCGATTTCTTCTTTTTGGGGTTTATTATTTTCAAATTGGAACGTTGCAACAGTTGATTTTTCTTGATTTACAACTTCTGTAACAAATGATTCAATCTCATTCATAAATTGTTGTGAAGATAACTCTCCACGTTCGATTTGATCCAATTTTTCTTCCCACTCGGCTGTCATTTTAGCACTTGTTAAAAGAGGGGGGAGAATAGACATCAATTTATGTGCTTTTTCAGTTGCTATTAAATAATTCTTTTCACGTTGAACAAACCCACTTCTAATAATCGTTTCAATGATATTGGCACGAGTAGATGATCGCCCAATTCCTTTTACTGATTTTAAAATAGCTGATAATTCTTTATTATCTTCAATCTGACATTTCTCCATAGCTTCAAGTAATGTTTCATCAGTAAAATGTTGTGGTGGAGTGGTTTTCTTAGATTCAATTTTAATGTCATTTATCTTTAATTCTTGATTTTCAGTTAAAAGAGGAAGTAAAATTTCTCCTTTTTCTTTTTTATTAATTTTTAAAATCTCTCGACACTTTATCTCTAATGCACGATACCCTAAGTCAATTAAATTTTGTGTTTTCGCTTCAAATTCATAGCAATCTACACCGATAGTTACTTTAGTTGATTGATACATATAAGGGGAGTATGTTGCACTTAACATCTGATAAGCAACTAATGTCATAATCTTTCGTTCTGATTCACTTAATGTAGCCCAATCATGCTTAATCCCTGTTTCAGTAACTAAGATAGCGTGATGATCCGTAACTTGTGAATCATCAATGACACTATCTATATTTATTTTATTTTCTTTATAATCATGACTTAATGGCACTGGTTGAATCTCTTTTAGTGAGGATATTAAAGAAGTGATTAACTCTTTTTGTGATGAACTCACAAATTTTGAATCTGTACGAGGATAAGTCATTAATTTATTTTCATACAATTTTTGAACAATATCTAATGTTTGTTGAGCAGAATAACCAAATAATCTATTTGATACTTTTTGTAAAGCAGTTAAATCATAGAGTTGTGGTGCTTTTTTTACATTATCCTTTGTTTCAATTTGTCGTACAACCGCATTTAAGCTCGTATAAGAGTTTTTAATTTGTTCTGCAATACTTTTATCATCAAGCCTTAAACTAGCCTCAAAACTATCTAAAATCAGTTTCACAATGTAATAATCTTTAGGAATAAAACTAATGATTTCTTTATCTCTTTTAGAAATCATATTAATAGTGGGGGATTGCACTCGCCCCACATTTAAAACATTACCATTACCGTACTTTATAGTAAAAAGTCGTGTACTATTAATTCCAACTAAAAAATCAGCTTGTGAACGACACTTAGCTGATTCTAATAATAATTTTTTCTCTGATCCATCAAGTAAATTCGCCATTCCCTCACGAACAACTGAATCTTCAAATGAAGAAATCCATAAACGTTTAACTGGCTTTTGACAGTGAATATACTCATAAATAAGCCAAAAGATTAATTCACCCTCTCGTCCTCCATCAGTACCACAAATTAAGGTACTAACATCTGAACGCTCTATTAATTTTTTCACATTGTAAAATTGAGATTTTGAGTTTTCAATAATTTTTGTTTTCCACTTTTGAGGAATAAAAGGTAACGTATCTAAATCCCATGCTTTCAGCGATTCGTCATAATCTGCCATCATAGCATTTGTAATTAAATGACCGTAACACCACGTCACTACATAATCACTATTTTCTAAATAACCATCTTTAGTTTCAAATTGTCCGATTGCTTTTGCAATATCTATCGCTACACTAGGCTTTTCTGCAATAATCAATTGTTTCATGTTATAAAAATCTCCTTTTGAGTAAATAAAAAATAAAGTTAATTATTTCCTCTAGATTTCTTTGGTTTATATAATCTTAACGTATAACTTAAACCTGTTTTAGGAATAGAAAAAGTCAAGTACCCACGACTATTAATCGTGATGACTTGACCGATTTTTTGACTAAAGCTAATTCCTGTTTTACTCACATTGAGATAAGTTCTTTTCCCTAACCTTACTCGTTTACGAAACTTCCACGACATCTGAATCTTTCTCCTGTTCTGATTCTTGTTCTGCTTTTAATGACATTAAAAATTCTTTAACTTCCTCATGACTGAAATTTAATTCATTTAAAATCCCTAAATATTCAGTTGATTTTAATTCTTCAATTTTTTTTTGGCGATTGGCGATTCTTTTCTTTAAAGCTTCAATTTTTTCTTCATCTTTTTTTATTAAAGTTTCTAATTCTAAAATTTTACTCATTTTAAATTTCTCCTAATCTATTTTTGGTAAATAAAGTTCCGGATCTAATCGTACTCCATCTTTTTTATATTCTAAATGCAAATGAGGGCCTGTTGATCTTCCAGTTGAGCCTGTAAGTGCAATCTTATCACCTACTCTTATTGTTTGACCGACTTTAACCAAAACTTCTTCACAATGGGCATATAAAGTTTCTCTATTTCCATCTTGTATAATAAGATAATTTCCATAACCATTAGGATCGTAAGCTACTCTAGTGACTATACCACTCATACAGGCTTTTATTGGTGTTCCTAAAGGCTTAGGAATATCTAACCCTGTATGAAATTCTAATTGCTCTCCTGTTGTTGGATTTATTCTATAACCAAATTTGGATGAATAATAATAAGTACCATCATACGGTGGAGCTAATTCACTAGAATAAATAGTTAATCCGTATTCTAAATACAGTAAATAAAGTTCATATTCTCCTGCATTAAACAACGTGTCTTTATTTAAAGTTAAATAATCATTCACACTAATACTTTCAATAGATACATAAAGTTCACTATTAATAAAATCTTTTTTCACCGTATAAAGTTCATGATGAAATTGTTTTATTTCATCTTTAATATCATCTAATTTAAAATCAAGATATTTACTAGAAAAGTACGCTAATAAATCATATGAATTAGTATTCAAATTAGAAAAGTCATAAATAATCTGCAAATTTGTCGTACCATCTATTTGACTTCTAATTTCATTTTGAAAATCTTGATCTAACTGTGACACATATAAATGAAACTCACTAATTTGTTTTTCATCAGATTGGATAATTGCTCCCATAGGACTAGAAAATCCGGAAAAACAAATAGGAATAACAACTAATATTAAAGCTAAAACAATACCTATTAAAAAAAGGACTGGATTTGACATGATAGATATTGTCATTTTTTCTAGTCCTTTTTTTGTTAATACTGATTTTATACTTGGTGATACTGACTGTGAAATAATCTGTTTTATTTTATAATTTTTTCTTAGCTGATTTTTTTTTCTAATTTCCAACATACGTTGAACGAAACTACTTTTAGATAAACTGCTACCTCTTTTTAAGTTATGAAATTCTTTTGCATATCGAACAACATCTTTCCCTCTATGATACGTCACATTTACATTCGTTTTCACCTTATATTCAAGATTTCCATGATCTTCTTCGATTATATTTTGCAATTCATTTTTACTAGCCTTAACTGCTGACTTTGTAAGGTAGTGACTTCCTGTAATAGCTGACTTAAAAATAGTTTTACTATTTCCTTTTGATGAAGAAACAAATTGCTTGAACGAATTTAATCCTTGATAAGTTTTCCTACTACTTTCATAAAAATTTATGCTAGTTTCTTTAATATCTGACGTTAATTCAGAGGTTTCATCATTATTATTTACTTTTAAAAGGCTAATCGTAGTATCAACCTTGGACATTATCCCTTTACTTTTACCTACTTTTTTATTCTTAGAATTAACCACTTCATACTTATCAGATATTTTTGATTCTAATGATTGCCGACTTTCCTTAACTCCATAT
>NZ_JAMQUS010000047.1:0-45875 GCF_025594995.1 Turicibacter sp. GALT-G1 | reverse complement strand
CGGGCGCACATAAAAAAAGAGTTAGTAGAACCACTTTTCTACTAACTCTTTCACGTTATTGACCTTTGACCATTCGTTCAAATGTTGTTTGATCACTATAGTCAATGTCATCAATTTCCCACTCATATAAAAAGGCCAACAGCGAATAATCTGTTTCTTTAATCATATTAAAACGAATATATTGTTGATCCATCGTTTTAATAATAATGGATGCTTTATTAAAGGTTTGTTCACCAATAGCTAATTTAATTTTCATACGATGATATTGATTCGTTTTAGCACAACAGTCTTCATAATAGAAAAATTTATAATTAGAGCTTTCTATAAAACGTTCAGATAAATATAACTTATTACGCGCATCATACTCCTCATCTTCACCTTGATCAATAGGATGACGCATAATAAGATTGACATGATAAGCGACAATCTCAAGTGGTGTCGGATGACAAAATGTTACATAATTTAGCAACGATAATACTAACGCCATCGCAACTAGAACCATCCAATAACACCAAACTTGATTAAATAGGATAGGCCCAACCATCACATAACGCAATAAGAACGCTAAAGCAACTAATAAATTATAAACAAATAAAAAGGTTCGATTGACTCTAAGCATCGGATTCCCCCCTCTATCTTGTACAGCCTTCATTCGTTTCTTTACTGCATTATATGAAAACGGGTGAAATATGTAACTGATTGTCCTTAATTACTAAGCATTTCACGGTGTACTAAAATAAGAGATACGGTAGGATAATTGATAATAGCATTCCAATAAGTACAGGTACAATAGTACGTTTAATTAATCCAACAGGCGAGACATTCATCATGGATGAAATAATAATAACAGTTGGCGATACAGGTGAAATACTTTTTACTAAATGAGAGACAAACTGCATCGGAATAGCAAGTAACATCGCATTCATCCCAGCAGACGCTGCAAAGCTCGGCATTAATTCTACGCATGCATAAAAGAGGGCCAATCCACTTCCGCTTAATAATCCGACACAAAGAGCCAATCCACAGAAGAATAACGTTAAAATTAATCCTGCTCCACTCAGCTGATTAATACTATTAGTTAACAAATCAATAACACCAATAATTTTTAATCCTTCCACAAACGTTAATGCTGCTACGACTTGAATCACAACTGTCGTTAACCCTACTCCCATTCCATCAAAGAAAACTTGAATCGATTGAACTCCTTTTTGCACTGATTTCAACCGAACCATCTCACAGAAGATACTAAAGAGGAACGAACAGAGCGTAACTTCAACCATCCCGACATTATCTTTCTTTAAAAAGACATTAAAAATAACCATTAATAATAGAGGTAACATGGGTAAGATTGAATATAGACGTGGAGTATTGAACGTGCTTCTTTCCTCTTGATTCACTAACATCTCCTGATTAATTGCTAACGCTATCTCTTTTTTATCCATATAACGTTGCCAGACATAATGAACAATCGCTAAAACTAAAATAATTGGAATAGAGGCTTTCGCATGATAATTAAAAACATAATCTGTCACTGTCATGTCTAAAGCCTGAGAGGCTAATAAATTATCGGCTCCTAATGGGGTGGGAGCAATCGTTGCTGACATCGCAATCACAGCTGCTACCCCAAGTGGCGAAATCCCAGCTGAGACTAAAATTGGATAAGCCGTGGCCATTAATAAAACAGATAAACTTGAGGCACTTGGAATAATTAATCCGAGTACATTTCCGATCAGATAAAATAACGGTAATAATAACGCCTTATATTTTAAATGTAATAAGGGGCGACTCAACATCTGAACCGTCATTTGATTCGCTCCAATTTGTTTCATAAACGCTGTATATCCAAACAGAAGCATCAAAATAAAACTGGCTCCTGTTAACTGTTTCGTAAATAATGTCCCAATGACTTTAAAGATATCAAAAAAAGCAATGCCACTACTACTTTCCTCAGGTAAAAGAGGTACTTTAAGTAAAATAGCACTTCCCATCAAGGCAATCCCGCTTCCAAACATCACCCATTTAATATCGAAATTCTTTTTAATGAAGTACCCTGCGACGATTAATATAATCAACGTGATACTAATAATCACCATCTAATCTCCTCCTCTGATTATTTTTTCTCCATAAGCAACCCTCATTATACTTGATTTCGACAAATTGTTCCACCTCTATCCATCTAAAAAACCCTTCTTAAGATTTATTTCTCTTTAGAAGGGCTTTTATTTATAAATGCCAATCAATTTGATCTGATTGAGGCGCACGACACTGAGGGCAATATTTTGCATTTTCATCCAATTCCGCCCCACAATTTTCACACGCTCGAATTTGTTTGACTTGATTGATTTGCATTTGTATTTTTCTAATTTTTGACTTTTGAAGAGAGACTTGATGAAAGAGTTCTTGAACAGTATCTGAATGTGTGATATCACTCACCTTATTTACATATATATACTCTCCAAGTTGCTCAAACAACTCATTTAACTCTAACTTTGCCGCATTCAACGACATCGTTAGCTTCCCAATTTCCAACCACTTATTTGTATGCTTAATTCCTGTTTCTGCTGTTTTACTAACTGTTTTCTGAAAATCATTCCAAAAAGCCATATCCTCACCTTCTTTCCTACTTTATCATATTATAAGAACAATTCACTGGGACCTCTTTTTGAGTGATTAAATTTCTTTACGCCGTGATTAGTCAAATCTTGAAACTTCTTGTATAATGAAAGAAGTTTAACACTTTTAAAAGGAGGCGCGTCTTATGGCCGATGAACTTACATCTTATTTATACGATCATTTTAAAATGACCTTAACCCCCTCTCAAAAAGACGCCGTGGAAGCTTTACATGGTCCAATCTGTGTGATTAGTTGTCCAGGTAGCGGAAAAACGACTGTCACAGTGATTCGCTTAGCAAATCTAATGGTTAAAGGAGGCGTTTCCCCTCAACAAATTTTGGCTCTAACCTTTTCAAAAGCCTCTGCGAAAGACATGAATGACCGATTTAAATCTCTATTTCCATCATTAGCAAATCACGTCAAATTCGCAACCATTCATAGTTTTGCTTTTCATATCATCCGACATTTTGAACAGATTAGTGGGACACGATATGAATTTATTGATACCCCTAATCAAATGACACATAGTAAACGACAACTGCTTGCTTCTATTTATCTTGAGAAATCCGAGCGCTATTTAAGTGATGACGAGTATGAGACGATAACAGGGCAAATTAGTTTATTAAAAAACTTAATGATTGAGCCCCATCAGACAAAGGAGATTAAAAAGTACGTCGAAAATGAAGTGGAGTTATTTATTCAGGTTTATAAAGCTTATGAACAAAAAAAAGAAGCTAACTTTTTCCTTGATTATGACGATTTATTAACAACAGCCTACCAGATTTTAATTCATCAGGCTGAGCTTCGTACCTTTTATCAACAACGCTATACGCACATTCAAATTGATGAAGCACAAGATACATCTAAAATTCAATACGAACTCATTAAATTAGTGGCGACTCCTAGAAACAACCTCTTTTTAGTCGGCGATGATGATCAAAGTATTTATGCCTTCCGTGGGGCTTACCCTAAGCAATTACTTGACTTTAAACAAACCTTCAAAGACGCAAAAATTATTTATTTAACGGAAAATTTTCGTTCAAGCCAAAATATTGTTAAGATGTCATCAACCTTTATTAGTCACAATCACGATCGTTATCCAAAAGAAATTAAAACTCCCAATCCCCCTTCTTCTGTGCCGGTTCTTCATCATTTTCAAACTGAAAAAGAACAATTTACCTATTTAATGGAACAATTAAAAGCAACCGATGATTTAAATGAGGTCGCGATTTTATATCGTCAAAATGTTTCAGCGATTTCGTTGATTGAAACGCTTGAGCGTCACCAACTTCCATTTAGACTCCAAGAGGGGAAACTTATCTTCTTTACTCATCCGATTGTCAAAGATGTGGTCGCTTTCTTCCATCTCGCGCTAAATCCAACAGATGCTGAAGCCTTTAAGCGTATCGCCAAAATTCTGTATTTATCTGCCTCTGTCGTTCAACAAACTCTTGCTCAAAGTGAGAGTGCTTATTTAGATTATTTGACACGTCAAGTTGCTTTCAAAACCGCCTTTCAGCGTGATAAAATCAGACAATTTAAATTAAATCTTCCAAAGCTTAAAGAGCTTCCTCCTAAACGAGCCATTCACTTTATCTTAGATACGCTCGATTATGAAAACTATTTAACGAAACGCGGATTTATTAAAGACGAGAAAGAACGTGTTTACACCCAAGGTCTAGCCGTCATTGAAACATTGAAAAGTATTGCGTCAGAAACTGGTGACCTTCATGAGTTTTTAAATCGCTTGTCCCATCTGTATCAGCTGAGTCATCAAAGTGCTCAGCAAATGACGCCTGCTATTAACTTATTAACCTTCCATGCATCTAAAGGTTTAGAATTTAATACCGTCTTCTTAATCGATTGTATGGATGGAATTACTCCCTCATCAAGCGCTTTGAATCAGCATCTCTTACACGAAGAAGAAGAATTTGAAGAAGAACGCCGTCTCTTTTATGTCGCCATGACACGTGCCCGCCATCAGCTTCAAATTCTGAGCGTTGCCAATAAGCACAACATGCTTTTTAACCGTTCCGTTTTTGTAAAAGATGTTCATCAAATTCTTCATCCAAAGTCAGCGACTGAATCATCACCACAGCCTAAACGAACAGCTAGTGGACGCTCGATTTCAGAACTAAAATCCATGAACTTAACGACTGCTGTTGATTTAAAGGCTTATCAAGTTGGAGTACTCATTCATCATCAACGATTTGGTGATGGAACCATTATTGATTTAGAAGGAGAAATCGCAACCATTCAATTTGAGCATGAACAAAAGCGAATCAGTTTAAGAATTACGGTTGAAAACGGGAATGTCTCGTTAAAATCATCATAAAAAAATGTCTATCCGATTATCGGATAGACATTTTTTTTAAACACGTCCAGCTTTAACATGCCCATGTTTTGCTTTTCCTTGAATCTCAGGAACAGGAGGCATATCATTTTTAGGATGTTTATTTTTTTTGTTGCTCTCTGTTCCATGTGGTTCACTTGGATCAGGACGTCGCATTCCTTTTTTAGCCATAATTATCACCTTTCTTTCGACAATATTATGAGCATTTCGCTATCTATCATACGTTATTTTAAACAGTGAAGTTTTACCTTTTATTTTTGTTTGCAATCGTGTTATATGTTATATATTTATATAAGGCTAAAAGGTTTTAACATAATTTCAACGGGAATCTTAACATAGAAAATAGTTTAATATAAGTTATTTTTAGATTTTTTGTTATAGATTACATATAGAAAAAATATGAATTATATTTCGCCATATATATTTACACTTTTTTCTAGTTTTTAAATTCTATTTAAATTATGATAAATATAGCAACAAGAATGGGGAAATCTAAACGATTCATTCAATACTTTTGGAAGTTCAAATCATAAAAAGAGTCATTTTTTCACCAACGAAGTATATTCAAGGACCAAATAAATTAGTCTATTTAGTAACGATCTATCTGTCCACTACATCGAAGATGCTCAATTTCATTATTATTTATTTTTAAATAGTAATCTCCGCGGTAGTTACCGAGACAAGTTGCTACTAAAAATGATACTATTCATCACATGCATTTGATATGACACTATACGATGTTTATTATTATGTGATTCTTCTGCCGATTAATTAAGACAAGAAACTTAATATAAAAAAACTGAAGGGAGACTTATAACTCCCTTCAGTTTTTTTATTATTCATTGATTAATAAAAACTTTTTTAAATCTTCATCAACACTTGAGATACCACCAATTTCGAATGTTTCAACTAAGAAGTTGACGATATTTGGTGATAAGAATGCAGGTAATGTTGGCCCTAAGTGAATTTTTTTCACACCAAGTGATAATAACGCTAATAAGACAATAACTGCCTTTTGTTCATACCAAGCGATATTATAAACAATCGGTAAATCATTAATATCTTCAAGTCCAAACGCTTCTTTTAATTTTAAGGCGATGACAGCTAATGAGTATGAATCATTACATTGCCCTGCATCTAACACACGTGGAATTCCATTGATATCTCCTAATTCTAATTTATTATAACGATATTTGGCACATCCAGCCGTTAAAATCACAGAATCATTCGGTAATGCTTGGGCAAAATCTGTATAATATTGACGTTCTTTATGACGTCCATCACATCCGGCCATTACGACAAAGTGTTTAATCGCCCCACCTTTTACTGCTTCAATAATTGAATCTGCTAAACTTAAGACTTGATGATGAGCAAATCCACCCACTAATTGTCCGGCTTCAATCGCTGTTGGAGCCACACATTGTTTAGCTTGCTCAATCACAGCTGAGAAATCTTTTGTTCCATCTTCTAACACAGGAATTACTTTAAATCCTGGATATCCTGTATTTCCTGTTGTATACACACGATCCATATAAGTTGAATTAGAACGTGGTGGCACTAAACAGTTCGTTGTAAACACAATTGGTCCATTAAATGTTTCAAATTCTTTTGTTTGTAAATGCCAAGCATTCCCATAGTTTCCTTTTAAATGCTCATACTTTTTAAGTTCAGGATAATAATGAGCTGGTAACATTTCACTATGTGTATAAATATCGATCCCCTGATCTTTTGTTTGCTCAAGTAATTGTTTTAAATCGTGTAAATCATGTCCTGTGATTAAAATTCCTGGACGTGTCCCTACTCCAATCTCGACAGTTGAAATTTCTGGATTTCCAAATGTCGTTGTATTAGCTTCGTCTAATAACGCCATCGCCTGAACTCCAACTTCACCAAGTGCTAATGTCATTGGAACATATTGCTCAAGTGTTAATTCATCATTTACTAATGAAGCCATAAATTCATGCGCTGCACTAAATAAAGCTTCATTTTTATAGTTTAATTTTTCAGCATGTGATAAGTAAGCAGCTAATCCCTTTAATCCGAATAACATTAACTCACGAATCGAACGAATATCTTCATCTGCTGTTTGATGAATTGCTAAATGAAGTGCTTTGTGAATCATTTCTTCTTTTGTTTTGACGTCTAGTTCATAAATAGCTGCTGATGGTAAGACGATTCCTTTTTCTTGAAGTAATGCTTTATATTGTTCACGATAATTGATACTTGCTTGAATACGTGAGACAAATTCTTCTTCATCAAAGTTTGCATTTGTAATCGTTGCAAATAATCCTTCAATCACAAATAAATCAATTTCTTCAGTATTAATTTCTAATTTTTTGGCTTCCACCGCAAGTGATGATAATCCAATTAACGAGTAAATAAATGTATCCATTAAGGCACTTAATTCTGGTGATTTTCCACAAACACCAAAGACCGTACATCCGATCCCTTTTGCCGCTTCTTGACATTGATTACAATTCATTTCCATAACTCTCACCTCTTAATCTAAATGACTGCTTCATTATAACGTCAGCTTTTTTAAAAAGATGTGAGGTACATCACATTCAGGGAAAAAATAAAAAAAAGTAGCTCGACTTTTCGAACTACTCTTCACCACTTAACCATTGACGATTGATTTTAAAGGTTTTCCCCTTGACTTCACACAATCCCTCTTCTTTTAGTTCCCCTAACAGGCGACTAAATGTTTCTCTGCGAATACTGAGTAAATCAGCAATCTCTTGTTTAGTTACAGGAATTTTTACAAAGACATCGTCTGAAGAAGACATATGGGCAGTAGTAAAGCGTTGTAACCATTTTCTAAATCGCTCTTTCGCATCAATGAATACTTGGTCCGTTAATAATTGTTGAACACCTTCTAATCGACGATTGAGTTGTTTAAACCATTCTCGCGTTGCTACTTCAGTCGATAAAATTCCCGCTTCTAACGCCTCACGTGGAACTTTAACCACAATCGTTTCTTCAACAGCCATGGCTGTAGCAGGATAACGGTGAGGAGGATTAAATAACGTACTTAAGGCAACAAACTGCCCACCTTGATATAAAGAAAAGATTTTTTCTTGTCCCATCGATGACGTCTTTAATATTTTTAATGTTCCTTCACGAACAAAATAAATCGAATGCGCGATATCTTCTTGTCGAAATAAAGTTTCACCCTTTTTTAAAGTTATCTCTTGGGATACTCGCTCTAACTGTTCTAAATTCGTTGGATGAATATAGGCGAGTAAAGAATGTTGCTTCAGTTTCATCACCTCTTAATCAATTTCCTTTAAATCAGCTGGATAGACGAGCCCAATTTGAGAGCGAACTTCATCTAATACTCGCATGACTTCATACGAAAATTTAAATGAATTCACTGCTGATTCATGTTTTTGATTTAAAATGAGCTGAATAAATTCTTCGGCTTCATAAACCATATTCTGCTCCACTTGCGGTAATGTTATTTCCTCCACCTCACCATTTCGATAATGAATCGTGACCTGATCCATTTGATTAATTCGATCAATGATGATACTTCCCTCTTCACCTTGGATTTCGGCTGGAAGAGATGAGTTTGAAATTTTGGAGTACATAACGGTTCCTTGCATTTGTGGATATTCAAAAATCACTGACCCTTCTCCATCAACACCAGATTCTAACAGATGAGCACTTGCTTTAATCGCTAAAGGAGCGCCAAATAACGCAATCATAGGAGCAATGGTATACACACCGATATCGACTAATGCACCATTCGATAACTCAGGATTGAAGGCATTTAAAACTGTTCCAGCGCGATAGGCATCATAGCGTGATGAATACTGACAAAAGCTTGCAAAGTAACGGCGCACGGTTCCAATCTTAGACAACTGTTCTTGAATCACTTTAAAGTTTGGCAGTAACGTTGTCTTCATCGCTTCCATCAACAAAACATGATTTGCTTTTGCAGCTGCAATCATAGCTTCAACCTCTTTTAAGTTTGATGCTAATGGCTTTTCACACAATACATGCTTTTGATAATTTAAACACATAATCGCTTGCTTCGCATGTAAGGCATTAGGAGACGCAATATACATGGCATCGACTACATCACTCGTTAAAAGCTCTTCAAGATCTGTGAATATATGTTTCACCCCATATTTGGCAGCGAACGCTTGACCACGTGCTTCTGTACGTGAATAAACGGCACTTAATTCAAAGGCTTCACAATGAGATGCTGCTTGAATAAATTGATCGGTAATAATGTTAGTGCCAATAATTCCAAATCTAACTTTTTGTTTCATACTTATTTCCTCCACCTCTTCTTCATCTCTATCTATAACCTATATTAATTACATCAGACTTAAAATCATAAAACACCCTAATAACGACTGACTATAGAGGCAGTAAAATCTTTTTATGATGTACAAAAATCACGGCTTCTTACTTATTTAGCATAAAAAATAAAGGTCCCTCTGTCAAGTTGTTTGACAGGAGGGACTTTAAACTATTTCGTTGATTTCGTTAAAACAGTTGCCAGAATAAACGTGAAAATAGCTGGAATCATCCATCCAAGTCCTGCGGCATGAAGTGGTAAATATGTCATTAAGGCTGTTAGGCTTGAGATATTCATCATTGGTACTAGCGTTGTTAAAAGACTAACCACTAATGTGACATAAACCGTCCACGCGACCACTCGATCCGATTTCACCAAGCGTCCCATTAAAGTTAAGACGATTAAGACGATTACCAGTGGATAAATCACATCTAATGCCGGCCCAGCTAATGCTACAATAGAATCGACATCATTGGTTGCCATTAACACACTGATAACCGTTAAAATAATAGCATTGGCTACATAAGGAACACTCCCCTTAAAGAGCTTAGTAAAGAACTCTGCACTAGCACTTAATAAGGCAACTGCTGTCGTCAAACAAGCGAGTATGGCTGAAATACTTAAGAAGATAGTTCCGAATGATCCAAATACTTCCTTCACAATATACATGACTAATTGAGTGCGCGTAAATGATACATGCTCAAGACCTGAAGTTTGGGCACCTAAATACATTAAACCACCATAGATGATGGCTAATCCTAAAACGGCAATCATTCCCGCCATCATAATCACTTTCGAGATATCCTTATGATCCTTATATCCTTTTGATCGTACTGAGGCTAAGACAATCGATCCAAAAATCATAGCTGCAATCGCATCCATCGTTTGATAGCCTTCTTTAAACGATGAAACAAACGTCCCTTCTACCCCAAGCGGAGCAATGTCACCAATTGGCATAAAGATTCCTTTTACGACAATCGAAATTAACACGATTAATAAAACAGGGGTTAAAAATTTTCCAATTGCATCAACAATTGAGGTTGGTTTTAAAACAAAGAATAAGCAAACAGCAAAAAACACAACTGTTGTGATCAATGAATTAGCCGATGGGAATAACGTTACAATTCCTAATTCATACGTTGTTGAAGCCGTACGTGGAATAGCAATCACTGGACCAAGCGCTAAAATTAAGATGGCCGTTGACACCATCGCAAATCGTGGTCCAACACGAGAAGCTATTTTTTCAAACGATCCTTCCGCACGTGAACAGGCTAAAATCCCCAAAAGAGGAAGGCCCACTCCTGTTAATAAAAATCCAAATAAGGCTGGGACGAATTGATCCCCTACCGAATTTCCTAAAAACGGTGGGAAAATTAAATTTCCTGCACCAAAAAACATGGCGAATAATGCAAACCCAATGACTATTGAGTCTTTAAATAACTTACTTGTCATACTTTCCTCCTAGTTACTAATCTACGTTGTTCTGATCCATTTTTATTTAACAACACATCGTGATATAACGAACAAATTTCCCCTTCACAGCTTCGCATTGCTCCACAATTTCAAACCCTGCTTCTTTTAATTGTTCATCCATCTTTACTTGAGTCACAATAATTAATTGATCGGCAATGCGACGCGCCTCATTCATAATCATTTGTTGGATTTCCGGTGCAATGGGATTAAAATGTCCATATGGCAAATCAACGATTGCTAAATCATAATGTTCTTGAATCTCTTGAATATCTCCGATTTGAATCACATTTTCATAACCATAATGTTTTAAGTTCTCTTCCGCTTTCCATGCGACTTTAGGATTTAATTCATTCCCTACAATGTTTCCACCAACGGTTAACACTTCAAGTACGACAGTTCCTGCACCACAGCATGGATCAATAATTCGTTTCGTCAAATCACACCCTACTGCTAGATTGGCCACAGCACGTGAAACACGGACACTTAATGAAAATGAATAAGAATGCGGTTTATTTTCATGAGTAACCCATTCATTGGAATTAGGCTCTAACGTTCCAAAGAACCATTCCCCATTTAATTCCGTCAATCCAAGAAGTTGTTTAGGTTGATACATGTCCGCTTCTCCACCAATTAAAAAGCCAACACGTTTTAAACGTTCTAAACGTTCTTTATACTCTACCGTTTGCCCTTTAAATCGTAAGAATAGACACTTAAACGTTTCATAACTTAATGGATTCGCCTTTACTTGCTCATAAAGACCCTCATACGTTTCATGACGATATAAAATCGTTAAACGTTCTTTAATAAAGACACTACGAGAAGGATCAATATCAATTGGAGAAAAGAGATACTTATCCGTTAACTCTTGTCCAAATAAAACTTTCATTTCAAGCTTACATAACGATTCTTCACCTTCTGCATAATTAATTACATATAAATAACCTTGAATCGGTACTTCGTTTATCACCATTTAGTCGTCCTCTTCTTTTTAATCTCGTTGCATAAATGCTATTTTTCATTATAAAATACTCCCTTTGTAAATTGCAACAAAAAAAAACACGAAACGACATTCCCTTTTTCCGTTCCTAATCTCAAAAGGATTATCCCTTTTATATCATATCCTTTTATAGTAAAATAAAACGAAGTATTTGTTTAAGGAGGACTTTTTATGATCCCACGATTATTTCAAATAAGTTTTTTATTCTTATTCACCTTACTGACTGGTTGTGAAGCTACATCTATCACTATTGAGTCAACGTCACCCCCTCTAGAAGTCCAACATCAACTCGAACAAGATTGGTTAATTGAATTTGATGCGGGCAATTATACCATTGAAAATCCTTATCTGTTAAAGGATCCTTATCAAAATTCGCCCCTTTCTTATTTACTAATGTTTAAGACAGAAGAAGAGGCCATCGTCAGCTATGAAGTGGTCGGTCACACCCCACAACTATCATTTACTTACACCTCCCCCACTCCAACAAAAGAGCACTTTCTTATTTTAACGGGACTCTATGCAAATGAAATGAATACGATTCACTTACAGGCCACCTTAGAAACGGGAGAAGTACTAATGCATACGCTTCACCTTAAAACCGATCCTTTACCAAGTCAGGCCATCCATCCAAAGGTGACCCAGTTTAAAACGAATTCAGAGCAAACGAAACTTTATTTAGTATCGGATGATCACTATCACTATCTCATCGATGAAGCGGGAGACATTCGTTGGATTCAAAAGGCTTCATCCGGTTCCGTTACACCTCTAAAGGATGGTACGTTATTAACCTATGATGTCCCTGCTTTTTACTACTATCATCAGGCATTAATTGAGCGTAATTATTTAGGTCAGATTTTAAAACAAATGTATATTCCTGGCGCTGGTCATCATTCATTAGTTGAAACAGATGGTGGTGATTATTTAATCAATTCATCTGATAAATCAAATAACCGCTACATCGAAGATATCATCTATCTGCTCGACTCCAATACTGGAGATGTGTTAGAGACTATTAATTTGCGAGATTATCTCGATGTTTCCCGCTTTGAACAAACACTACCACAAGCCATTAAAGGGGATTACAATGATTGGTTCCATCTCAATTATGCCATGATAGATTCAAGTGACCAGTCGGTCATTGCTTCAGGGCGTTCACAAAGTATGGTCGTGAAAATCAATCCTGAGAAAAAAGAGATTAAATGGATTTTAGGAGCACCTGATGAGGTCAATGAAAGCTTACAACCTTATTTATTAACACCTGTGAATGAGCCATTTTCTTGGCCATTTGCCCAACATTCTGCTAAAGTCTTACCCGACCTTGATCGAAATCCAGAAACAACGGATTTGATCCTTTTTGACAACCATGTCGATATCGGTGTTTTTCCTAGAAAATTTTATCCAGATTTAAATCAATATAGTCGTGCCGTCCACTATCGAATTCATGAATCTGATTTGACCATTGAACAACTTTGGTCATTTGGAGAAGAGTTGAACCCGCCTCTCTGTTCAACCATTATTAGTGAAGTTGATTACTTGCCAATGAATGAGTCGATGCTTGTTTTATTCGGATTCATTCAACAAGGAAATCAAACGGGTGGGAAACTCTTTGAGGTCGATGTCCATGATGCGTCATCGATTATATTTGAAATGGAACTTTTAGCTGAAGGTATTAATCATATCTATACGAGTGAAGCCTTAGACATGAGTGATTTAAATTTAACAATCGAATTTACTCCAATCTCAAGTTTGAGTAAAGTTAATTTAAACGTTCAAAAAGAAACGCCGCTTTTACCTGAGTCATTCACTAAAAAAAGATTGGATTCATCACTTATTCAAACAATGACCTTAACTGATTCGGTATTATTTTTGGATACCTATCTCATGAAAGAGCAAATCACAGATGAATTAACACTGGTCCTAACCAATGTGAATGAAGAGCGCTATACTTATAGTATTTCTCCCACAGATTGCTTCTTGGTAACGATGGATGATTCCATTCCTCGCCTTCCTTCCGCTTATAAACGAGCACTGAAAAAAGAGAACCTTTATCGGGTGATCGATCGAACGGATTTAAGTCTATTACCTTCAGATGTTTATACCGTCTCTTTTTTCACGAATCAAACCCTTTACGAAACCTCTTATAAACTTCATCTTCAACATTAAAAAAGTGGTGCTACTGAGTAGCACCACTTTTATGATTGAATTAACTTTGATTTTTTATGAAGCTCAGAATCAGATTCTTTATTAGAACTAAAAACTAATTTTAATAAAATCGGAGTCAGAATAGTGGTCACAACGACCATGATAACCACCGGTCCAAAAAAGGTTGCACCCATCAATCCTAACGCTGCTCCCTTACTGGCAACAATCAATGCGACTTCACCGCGCGAGATCATTCCAACTCCGATTTGTACACATTCTCGATTCGAATATTGACAAAGTTTAGCCCCTATCCCACAACCAATAATTTTAGATATAATAGCAATAATCACTAATATAACTGTAAATATTAATAATTCACTACTCATCTCACTTAAATCTACTTGAATTCCAATACTGGCAAAGAAAATGGGCGAAAGTAACATATAAGAAATCGTTTCAAATCGAGAATTAATATACTGAGCACATGGTGTATTCGATAAAATCAAGCCTGCAATAAAGGCTCCCGTTATGTCTGCAACACCAAAAAATTCTTCTGCACAAAATGAAAGTAACAAACAAAAAACAAAAGCAATAATCACAAAGCGTCTCATATCTTTTTGATAAGCTCTGACCCAATGATTATAAAACTGATAAAATAAAACGCCCGCACCAATCGCAAAAACAAAAAATAAGGCAACCTTGCCTAATACAAGGGCAATATTAACCGAATCATCCGCACAGCTTGTGACAATCGTCAAAGCTACAATTCCTAAAATATCATCAATAATCGCTGCTCCTAAAATGGCATTACCAGCACGTGTATTTAATTTTCCTAACTCTTTTAACGTTTCAACCGTAATACTAACAGAGGTCGCCGTTAAAATAACCCCAATAAAAATATTTTGTAATAAATGACTAACCTCTTCTGGTGAACTTTCTTGATTAAAAATAGAAGCAATGCCCAGTCCCCCGACTAAAGGAACTAATACTCCAAGTAATGCAATAATAAATGATGCTTTTCCTGTCTTTTTTAACTCTGTTAGATCTGTTTCAAGTCCCGCTGTGAACATCAAGACAATGACACCTAGTTCCGCAACTTGCTTGATAAAATCTGTTTCGTGTAACACATTTAACATCGCAGGCCCTAATACTAGCCCTGCTAATAAGGCTCCAACCACTTGTGGCATCGAAAACTTTTTCGTTACTAAACCAAAAACTTTTGTACTCAACAGAATTAATGCCATATCAAATAAATACTTATATGATAGCATACCCACTCATCTCCATTACTTAGATTTTACTCATTTTCCCTATTGAATTTTGATTGACTTCGTCTTTTCTAATCAAACTTTCCCCCTTTATATCCGAATGGTTATTAACCCTAGTAATATAACATGTCGTTCACGTAAATTCGCTCACGATTTGTCGAAACATCGATTAAAATCGTGAATACGCCTTCATTTATATCCATCAAAAAAGCATGATCTGGTTATGATCATGCTTTTCGTTTATTTAACTAAGCGATTATATAATTCAACAATCTGTGCTTCTAACTGTGCTAAAACAGCAATTGATGTAAACTGAACACGACTCGTATAAGCCTCGCTCTTAGCCGGCGTATCAAAGACTAATCCTAAAGCTTCAACCTCAGCTTGAGATAAATAAGTTAGAACATAATGTTTACGTCCGGTTAATTTCAAACGTATCATCACACGACTCTTTAAATAAATCGTTAAATACTTTCCAACCGTCTTGAAAGATAGGTTCTCGACCTCACAATGATTCATTCTTAAAATCATTTTAATAGTCTCAAATACCTGTTCCTCTAAAGAAAGTGTCTGCTGGGCCGATTCTTCTTGAACATCGTCTAATTTTTCTGCTTCTGTCTCTTCTTGAGTTTCTTCTACTTCAGTCACTTCTGTTTCTTCTTGAGTTTCTTCTACTTCAGTCGCTTCTGTTTCTTCTTGAGTTTCTTCTAATTTAGTCGCTTCTGTTTCTTCTTGAGTTTCTTCTAATTCAGTCGCTTCTGTTTCTTCTTGAATTTCTTCTAATTCAGTCACTTCTACGTCCTCAATTTGACTAGACTCATTGATGACCACTATTTCTTCGATTTGTGTTAATTGCTGTCCTTCTTCTACTAAAGCTTCAAGTGCTGCTTCAACCTCAGCAACTGAGACATCTTTACTTAACATCAACTCTTCATTTTCTGCTAAAGACCTTCCTTCTTTAAAGTCTTTCTCAGGATTAATCATCGGAACAGTATTGACGTATAATGATTTAAACTCATCCATTTTACCTAAGCCAATTCGGATTCCTAAAACAGACAGGAAACTAATAATTAAACAAGCTGTACTAATAAATGCAGACGATAACGTCAAGAAAAAGCCGATGACACTACTAATTAAAATGACTAAAAAACAAACCGTCATTTTTCGGAACCATGTATATTTTTGGCTCCATTTATCAACTTCACTTAACAATGAATTCACCTCTTATCAAATTACAAATGGCACATATGCCTTTCTCTTCTAAATATATCGTATTTTTACATATTTTCATATACAATTTTCTCATAAATCGACAAAAAATATAACTTTTAGCTCAATTAGAAATGAATAACTAGATAATATAGGATAATACTGGTTTGTAATCCTTTTTATTAGAAATAAAAAAGATAGAAGGTTTTCTCCTTCTATCCAAATGGTTATAATCCAATAATAACTCCAACCAGAGCTCCAGCTGCAATAAAGAGAATTGGATGTTTATTAATTTTATTCGTAATAACGTATAAAACAATAAATAAAAGAGCTGCTTTGAAATCTAAAAAATCCGCCCAATGATGCGTCACATTAAATTTATCAAGTGTTAAAACTGAAATCTTAAACACACCAAATCCCGCAACAGCAATTAGTCCGGTAACAGCTGGTCGTAAGGCATAAAACACAGATTGTACAGCTTTACTCTCTTTAAATTTATTTAAAACATGGGCCACAATAATAATGATAATAACGGATGGCATAACTAATCCAATGGTTGCAATTAATCCACCTAAAATTCCACCCGCATTAAAGCCAGCATAAGTTGCCATATTAATCCCAATTGGACCAGGTGTTGATTGAGAAACGGCAATCATGTTTCCAAGCATCGCTTCATCAAACCAAGTATATTTTTCTGCTAGTTCATATAAGAAAGGTAAGGTCGCAAGTCCGCCACCGACGGCAAATAATCCAATCTTAAAAAATTCCAAAAATAAAATGAAATACGTCATTATGCTCTCTCTCCCTTTCTCCCTTTGACTAACAATCCCACGATAGCAGCTGAAATCACAATAAATACCGGTGAGATATTCGTTAAAATTCCAATGGCAATCGTAACTAGTACGATTCCAAGACACACTTTATCAATAACCGATCCTTTCCATAACTTAATCACCGCATTTAAAACAAGCACACAAACAGCCACACGAATTCCATTAAAAGCATGTTGAACTATCTCAAATTCTGCAAACGTCTGTAAAAAAGCAGCTAAAATCATAATAATCACTAAAGATGGAAACACAACACCTGCTGTTGCAACAATCGCCCCCAAAATTCCATGATGTTTATAACCAATAAAAGTGGCTGTATTAACAGCGATGACACCTGGCGTACATTGTCCAACAGCATAGTAATCCATCACTTCTTCTTCAGTCGCCCACTTTTTCGTTTCTACCACTTCTTTTTGTAACATTGGTAACATGGCATAACCACCACCAAATGTTAAACCACCAATGCGACAAAATGTCCAAAACAAATCGATATAATCGTTCATAAATGAACCTCCCAAAAATAATTTCATTCAATATTATATCTCAAATTTTATATTTTAAAAGAAATTTTAACCATTCCTTGTGGATAAAATAGTTTTCAATAAAAAAAGAGGACTTTTAAAAGTCCTCCCTAATACTTATTAATTAAGCAATACGATCCATCACTGGAACGATTTGTTTTTTACGAGAAACAACACCTTCAAGTAAAGCTGTGTTTTCTGTTAATTCAACATTAAATGCTTTTTCAACGATATCCGTACGTTCACCTAATGCGATTACTTGTGAATTACTATTTAAGATATCTGTGATGACAGCGACGAATAAGTTTAATCCTTTTTCTGCAATAATGGCTTGCATTTGCTCTTCTAACTCAGCTTTACGAGTCATCATATCTTCAATGCTAACCACGTTGATTTGTGCAATTTCAACCGTTGATGATCCCATTGGGAATACTTTAGCATCAATCCCTAATAATTGACCTGCTGTTAAATCAGAAAGATCAGTTCCTGCTTTTAACATTTCTAATCCGTAAGTCTCAACATCTAATCCTGCGATTTGCGCTAACTCACGGCACGCTTTTTCATCTTGTGGTGTACAAGTTGGTGATTTGAATAATAATGAGTCTGAAATGATCGCACTTGCCATTAATCCTGCGATTTTAGGCTCGATTTCGATTCCATTTTCTTTATACATTTTATATAAAATTGTTCCTGTACATCCAACTGGCTCTGCACGATAGAATAATGGTTCAGATGTTTGGAAGTTTGCAATACGGTGATGATCAACAACCATTTTGATTGTTGCTTTTTCAATTCCGTTTGCACTTTGGTTAAATTCGTTGTGGTCCACTAAAATAACTTCATCATTTTCAGTAACTTCTTCAATTAACGTTGGAGCTTCCACTTGAAAATGATTTAAAATGTATTGAGTTTCTTTATTAACATCACCTAAACGGCAAGCTTTCACGTCCATACCTAATTTTGTTTGTAAGTCAGTCATGACTAAAGTAGATGTAATTGAATCCGTATCTGGATTTTTATGTCCGAATACTAATGTAGCCATTGATTCATTCCTCCTTCTGAATTTTCACTTCTCTTATTTTACACTATATTGCTAAAAAACTCATCGCCTTTTACTCCAAATTTACAATTTTTCAATCATATTTTACCTCAAATCGGTTTAGACTACTAAGAGAATGAATAAAGGAGGCGTTTTATGGAAACGACTTGGAGCTTAAAAGAATTATATGAATCATTTGAAAGTGAAGACTTCTTAAATGACTTAAATACCGTTGATGACCTCATCAAGCGCTATGAAACGTATGCACAATCTCTATCTAATATAGATAAAAATGAAGTCAAAAAGCTAGAAGAGTATCTAGAATTTCAAATTGAAATGGCCAGCTTATTTCAACGACTCTTCTCATTTTGTTCCTTAACTTTAAGCACTAATACAAGTGATGAAAAAGCATTAAAATACTCAGATATTTTAAATGAAAAAAGTAGTGCTTTAGCTTCAAGTGAAGCAAAAGTTAATCATTGGATTGGGTCTTTAAAAAATATCGATTCCTTTTTATCTCAATCAGAGGCATTAAAAGACCATTCCTTTTTATTCCATGAGATTCAACAATTCAGCGCTCATTTATTAAGTGATAAAGAAGAAGCTATTGTGGCTAAATTACAAAATACAGGTTCCATTGCGTGGTCAAAGTTAAAAGATATGTTGACATCTAAGCTCATGGTTGATGTCCCGCTCCAGGATGAGGTTAAATCCATGCCACTCACCATGGCACGAAATCTCGCACACGATAAAAATCCTGATATCCGTAAAGCGGCGTATGAAGCTGAATTAAAAGCCTATGAAAAAGTGGATGATAGTTTAGCTGCTTGTTTGAGCAACATTAAAGGCGAAGTCATTACATTATGTAAATGGCGTGGCTATGAATCTGCCCTTGAAGAAACACTTTTAAAATCTCGCATCACAAAAAAAACATTAGATGCGATGCTCGCTGCCATCGTAGAAGCCCTACCTCATTTTCGTGACTTTCTAAAAACAAAAGCAAAATGTCTAGGTCATAAAAACGGTCTTCCATTTTATGATTTATTTGCTCCACTTGGAACTCACACTCAAACCTTTGACTATGAACAAGGAACACAATATGTTCTAAAATTATTTAAAACCTTTTCTGACGAACTGGCTGAGTATGCCAAAGAGGCGATGGAAGGGGCTTGGATTGATGTTTATCCCAAACAAGGAAAAGTAGGTGGTGCCTTCTGCTCAAACTTACACATCATTAAACAAAGTCGTTTCTTATTAAATTATGGCGATCAATTTAGTGATGTCATTACGATGGCTCATGAGCTCGGACACGGATTTCATGGCTATTGCTTAAATGAAGAAAGTATCTTAAACTCTGGTTATCCTATGCCTTTAGCTGAAACAGCGTCAACCTTCTGTGAAACCATCGTTAAAAAGGCTGCGATTAAAGGTGGTGACGAGGAACAAGCGTTTGCTGTTTTAGAACAAGAATTAACAGACGCCACTCAAATCATCGTCGACATTTATAGCCGTTATTTATTTGAAACTGAACTCTTCAAACGCCGAGAAGAAAGTTCAGTTGGGGTTAAAGAATTAAATGAAATGATGATTAAAGCTCAAAAAGAATCCTATGGTGATGGCCTTGATCCCAATTATTTACACCCTTATATGTGGGCATGTAAACCTCACTATTACGATGCTTCTTCTAACTTCTATAACTTTCCTTATGCCTTTGGGTTATTATTTGCAAAAGGTCTATATGCCAAATATGAAGAACAGGGCGAAGACTTCCCTAAAGCTTATAAAAACCTTTTGGCAGTAACGGGTAAACTATCGGCTAAAGAAGTCGCTCAAACAATGGATATTGATATTGAAGATCAAGCCTTTTGGAAAAAATCACTCGATTTAATCATCGAAGATATTGAATATTTTAAACAATTAGCTCAAAAACGATTTTAATTAAGTCTATTCAACAGCAACCACGATGAGTTGCTGTTTTTTATTCGCTAAATCAGTGAAACTCCCTCCCACTAAATTGAGATGAACCTATCAGCAACCTTAAAATAATTAATAGAAAAAATGGTTTTTATTGCCTTTTTTCTCTTTATCATCCATAATAAGTGGTAAATGAATTTTAATTTCAAAGGAGAATCATTATGAAAAGTTATAACTTTTATAAATGGAGAATTTGGATTATTTTAACCTTTTCATTTGTCCTTTCTCTCTTCCATCGCGGATCCATGGGTGTCATTTCATCCCCTATGAGTGCGGACTTAAATGCAACTGCTACACAAGTTAGTAATATTGCCTCGGTAACCTTTTATACATATGCTTTAATGCAAATTCCTGCTGGATTGTTACTAGATCTTTACGGATATCGTAAAATCAGTGGTTTTGGTGTCTTACTAACAGGAATCGGATCAATTTTACTCGGAATAACTCCATCCATATCTCTCGCGTATATGGGACGACTACTTGTTGGACTTGGAACGTCCGTTATTTTTATTTCTGTCTTAAAAGCCCAAAGTATTTGGTTTAACCAGCGTGAATTTACGCGTGCTTCAGGACTCCTTTCATTTATTGGGAATATGGGGGGGATGCTTGCTACATTTCCACTTGCCATTTTAGTGGCTTACATGGGGTGGCGTGGTTCAATGACTTGGATGGGATTCCTTTGTGTCATTATCTCACTGTTAATCTTTATCTATGTTAAAAATCATCCTAACGATTATGGATTCGAAGCAAAAGGAAAAACAGGTATTTCACAAAAGATTAATTTGAAACAAGCATTGAAAACGGTCCTCTTAAATCGTTCCATTTGGCGTAATTTCTTTGCCCTGTTCACATTAGTCGGTTGTACGACTGCTTTTTCTGGTGTTTGGGGGGTCAACTATTTATCAACTGTCTATCACCTAACTGAAACAAAAGCTTCATTTTATATTTCCTTTATTCTTATTGGGTTAATTGTTGGTTCATTATGTATTAATAAAATTCTAAACTGGTTTAAATATCAAATCTCACTTTGCCAGCGCATTGCTTCGACTCTAATGACACTTTGTTGGATCTACTTTTTAATCATAGCCAATGGACAACCACCTCTTTCCATCCTACCGATTTTACTATTTATGATAGGATTTTTCGCCACCGCACACATCCTATCCTTTACTGATATTACAAATTACTGTACACCTGATAACAATGGGCTGGCTAGCAGTTTTATTAATGCTGGGGAGTTTATCGCAAGCTCACTCATCACCTTATTAATTGGTACTTTTCTTGATTTAACTTATGTCGGAAGCAGCACAGACGCTGTCCGTTACTACAGTGCTAGTCAATATAAACTATGTTTCTTTATTTTCCTATTTATTTCAGCTTTAGGGATTTTAACTAGTTTTATTAGTTGTAAACAAGAACAGAAAAAATCCTCCTCAACGCTGACAACCACTCATTAATAAAATAAAAACCAGAGATCGAATCTCTGGTTTTTATTTTATATCGCTTCTTCTAGCCATTGATGAATTTCTTCATAAACGATGTTTTTTTCTTTTTCATTTAAAATTTCATGACGCATTTTCTGATATAATTTATAATTAATATCAACTAATCCAGCGTCTTTCATAACTTCATAAGCTTTGATAACCATTTGACCATATCCACCAACGGGATCATCTTCACCTGATAATAATAAAACAGGCAAATCATATGGCATTTTTTTTATATTCTTCTCATTTGTTATATACAATAAGCCAGTAAATAAATCTTCAAATCCTGCAGTAGTAAAAACAAACCCACAACTTGAATCAGCACAAAATTGTTCCACGATACTCTCATCATAACAAATCCAATCACTTGGCGTTTTAGCATTTTCAATGTGTTGATTAAAGGTTCCATATGATAATCGGTGAATCAAAGGACTACGATATCTTGAACCTTTGATACGTTTGATTATTTTAGCAGCTATTTTTCCTGCGACTAATTGATATTTTGGTTCATGTGCCGTTCCAGTTAAAATCAAGCCATTAATCGTCTCTCCATAATCAATCGCATAATGTCTTGCTAAAAATGATCCCATACTATGACCTAACATAACAATTGGTAAATCTGGATGTTTGGCATGAATTAAATCATTAATCGATTTTAAATCATCCACCATTTTACTCCATCCGTTAGTTTCGCCAAAATATCCATAATCATCTGCACTCTTCACAGATGCTCCATGTCCACGATGATCATTCGCATAAACAACATAGCCTTGGCTGATTAAATAAGCAATAAACTGCTCGTAACGCATCGTATGTTCACAAGAACCATGAACTAATTGAATCACTCCACGTGTTCGAATTTCTGCTTGTGGCTCATAGACATAAAGTTCTATGTCATAACCATCTACCATTTGAACTTTCAAGAATGTGGCCCCCTTCATATTACATATGTATACTGTACCATAATTTCAAAGGGAAGCCAACTCTTTCACTAGACTGGGCCATTGTTTTTTAATCTTTTATACTGTTTTCTCATCAATTATTCGAAATCCGTTTCATTTCCTACAACAATTTGATAAGGAACAAACTTCCCGTCTTGATACGTTAAATAAACTTCAACAATACCTAAATTATCTACCGTTGCAATTCCAACAATTCGTTGTGAGGCTACTAAGCTATAAGCATCTTGTCCCCTTGGAGTCATAATTGGATATAATCCACCTAACGGCAACACATCTCCTCTTAAATTTTCTTTAACTTTTCCTTCAGGAGTATAGTACTTATCTAATAGCTCTTTATCTTTTGTTGAAAGATCCAGTTTATAGGTTTGATTAATGGTGTTATTTTTAACGATGACTCCATAGTTATTCGTAAAACTAATACTCCAATCATATAAATCATTCAAATCATTATAATCGAGTAACTGGACTGGCTTTTTATCTTTAAAACTATAAATGTAATAATAATGAATATTTCCACTTCCACCAGAACTAATTGAGACATAAATATCATTAATATCGTCTTGATTAAAATCACCTAAAAAAAGTGTACTACCATAACCACCATTTAAATCAAGAGTTTTTTCCGTGACTTCGCTCGTCACACCATCAACGACAAAAATTGTAATATCCTCTTGGTAAATCGCATCTGAACTTTTTTTATTTCCTGCAAGATAAATAAAGTCATCCACTTGATCTCCTGTCACATCCGCTATTTTACGATCAAAAATATAAGGAGCATCAACCTCGACGGCTAATTCAATCTGAGGAGGAATATAAGCTTCTAAAAACATCTCAACAATCTCCTTTCCAATCTAAACTAACCTTAGTATGAGTGATTAACGGGAATCTATGAATTTTTTTGTATATATTAACAATTTAATTTTATGATTATTAAAAAAGAGGTCCCCCAAAAGTGGACCTCTTAAGATTAGAATAATGTCATTTGGTTACTTGGTGGTTGAACCGATGCTTTAGCTGGCTTATCATTCCCTAATTCCATGTCTCCAAAGACATTCATTAATTGTAATTTTTCGATTAATGTTTTTGAAACTTTTCCACGTGTTTGAACGTCTTTAATCGTTTTAAAGGGTTCTTCTTCACGAGCAGCTACGATTTGACGCGCTACGTTCTCCCCTAATCCGTCTAAAGCGGTAAATGGTGGAATTAATGATTTTTTATCTTCTGAAATTTTGAAATCAACCGCTTGTGATTCCTCAATATTAAAGTTTTGGAAATAGAAGCCACGCTCTGTCATTTCAAGCGCAATTTCTAAAATCGTGACTAAGTTTTTCTCTTTTGGTGTCGCTTCAAATCCTTTTTCTTCAATTTCATCTAGACGTTTACGAATCGCATCTGGCCCCTTAATCATGGTTTCCATTTCAAACACATCTGCACGTTTTGAGAAGTATGCACAGTAATAATAAATTGGATGATGAACTTTAAACCAAGCAATACGTATTGCCATTAAAACGTAAGCTGTCGCATGGGCTTTTGGGAACATGTACTTAATCTGACCACATGACCAAATATACCATTCTGGAATATTATGCTTACGCATTTCTTCTTCAAATTCTTTCCATCCATCTGGCACTTTACTTGCCATTCCTTTACGAACAAACTCCATAATTTTGAAGGCTAAGGCTGGTTCTAACCCACCATACATTAAGTAAACCATGATATCATCACGACATCCGATAACATTCTTAAATTCAATCTTACCAAATTTATCGTACTTACCTGCTACTAAATCAGCCGCATTATTTAGCCAAACATCTGTTCCATGTGATAGACCCGAAATTTTAACTAACTCAGCAAATGTTTTTGGTTTTGTATCTTCAAGCATGTTACGAACGAATGGGGTTCCAAACTCAGGTACTCCATATGATCCCGTCGTTGAACGAATTTGCTCTGGCGTCACACCTAATGATTCCGTTGAATAAAACAGTTTGTAAACCTCGGGATCATCTGTTGGAATATCTTTTGGATCAATACCAGAAATATCTTGTAAATAACGAATGACCGTCGGATCATCGTGCCCAAGAATATCAAGTTTTAATAAGTTATCATGAATTGAGTGGAAGTCGAAATGTGTGGTACGCCATTCTGCTGTTGGATCATCTGCTGGATATTGAATGGGTGTGACATCATAAATATCCATGTAGTTTGGTACAACGATAATTCCACCCGGGTGCTGTCCTGATGTACGACGAACCCCTTCACATCCTTTGGCTAAACGTTCAATTTCAGCGGTACGCATCTCTTTATGTGTATCCTCAATAAATCCTTTAACATACCCAAAAGCTGTCTTTTCAGCAACCGTACCAATCGTTCCGGCACGGAAAGCAAAATCATCACCGAAGACTTCACGGCAATATAAATGAGCGACGGGTTGGTATTCACCTGAGAAGTTTAAATCGATATCGGGAACTTTATCTCCTTTAAATCCAAGGAAGGTCTCGAACGGAATATCATGTCCATCTTTACGCATTTTCGTTCCGCAATGTGGACAATTCGCATCTGGTAAGTCAAATCCAGATTCCGCATTGGCTAAAATATCCTGGAATGGTTCTTCTTCTTTACGAATCCCATAACGCCCTTTTTCATCTTCATTCATCTTAAAGGCAGAGAATAAACAGTTCGGACATCGATAATGCGGTGATAAAGGGTTAACTTCAGTAATATCCATTAATGTGGCTACGAAAGACGATCCAACTGAACCACGAGAACCTACTAAGTACCCATCGTCGAGTGATTTCTTAACTAACATGTGTGAAATATAGTAAATAACAGCGAATCCATTACCAATGATACTATTTAATTCTTTAATGAGGCGGTCTAATACATACTGTGGTAATTCTGATCCATACCATTCATACGCACGCTCATAACACATCTCACTTAAACGATCTTTGATACTTGGAATCCCTTTATCTTTTAAGAAATCATCTGCAGGCGTAAATAACTCATCTTTAATCGCTTTAATCATCTCACATTGATCGGCAATCATATTTGGATTTGTTACAATGATTTCTTTTTGTTTTTCTTCACTCAAGAAGTGGAAATCATTAAACATCTCATCCGTTGTTCTAAAATGCATACTTGGAATCGATTTAATATCTGGATGATTTAACGGATGACGTCCACCTCCGATTGATGGTGTGCGTGTATAAATCTGACGATATATTTTATCTTCACGATTTAAGTGATGAACATCTCCTGTGGCGCAGACTGGGATATTTAACTCTTCACCAACTTTGATAATACGTTCAATCGTTTGAATAATATACCCTGCCATCTCTTTTGAATTTAAATCAATTAAATGTGAATAAACTTCTGGAGGTTGAACTTCTAAGTAGTCGTAAAACTTAGCTTTTTCTTTTAATTCCTCGTATGATTTATTGATTGCTGTTTCAAAAACCTCACCATTGACACAACTACTTCCAATTAATAACCCTTCACGATGAGCTTCTAAGTAGCTACGACGAATACGCGGCTGACCATATAAGTCGTTTGTCATCGATTGAGAAACGACTTTAAATAAGTTTTTAAATCCAACTTCATTTTTTGCTAAAATGGTTACATGCGTAGAATAATCGAGCTTAAACGATGTATCTTTATCCACTAGGTTATTAATTTCATCATGCGTCTTAATACCTAGCTTCATCATATCTTTAAGTAATAAGATAAAGGCTTGACCTGTGGCACGTGCATCGTAAATGGCACGGTGATGTTGAGTTAATTCTACCTTAAAGAATTTCGATAGCGCCTTTAAGTTAAATCGTTTCATCTTACGCTTAAATTTTTCATCAATGGTTGCATCTGTCGCATAATTCCAATACACCCCAAATTGGTGGTGATACATCACACGAGCTGCAGCCAGTGTATCAATGACAGGATTTGTACATGGACCTAAATTAAAGCGTTTATAGGTAGCATGTAAATGCCCCATATCAAAGGCTGCATTATGAGCAACTAAAATACAGTCTTCTGACCAAGCTTTAAAGCGGCGCATGACATCCTCAAGTTCAGGTGCATGATCAACATCACTTTGTAAAATATGAGTTAATTCAATTGTTTTTAACGAAAGTTTACGATGAGGGTTTGCAAAGTCTGAAAACTCATCAATAATCGCACCATTTTTAATTTTTACCGCTGCAATCTCAATAATCACATCATAATTTGTCGAAAAACCAGTGGTTTCGACGTCATAAACGACATAGGTAGCATCATTTAAATTTAACGGTTGTTCATCCCAAGCAATTTTCGGTTCATCTTCAACTAGATAACCTTCAACGCCATAAATGACTTTAATATCATTTTTCTTTGCGGCATGATAAGCGTCAGGAATTGCCTGAACAACACCATGATCCGTTAAAGCAATCGCTTTATGTCCCCACTGTGCCGCTTGCTTAATGTAATCTGCAATATCGGTTACGCCATCCATCGCACTCATTTTTGTATGGACATGAAGCTCCACACGCTTTTCACCTTCTGGTGCTAGATCTTTACGAGGTTCTGTTTTAGCATCAATCACGTTTGCTGCATTTACCATCATACTTAACTCTTTTGAGAATGAGTCAAATTGAATACGTCCACTCACACGAACCCAATTACCTTTTTTCAAAATTTTAGGAACCATTTTTTTCATTTCTGCTGATTTAGCAAACATTTTAATATAAATCGAATCCGTATAATCTGTAAATTTAGCCGTAATTAACATCATCTCACCATTTCGGATATCGCGTGTTTCTGCATCAAAGATATATCCTTCTAAAATACAGCGACTCATTTCATCATCAATATCTTTACAGTTCATCGGAGTTCCATTAATCGGTCCTCCAATTGATGTCTCTGTCACTTCTGGCTCTTTTCGCGAATATCCTCCGCGACTTCCACCATAACCTCCACCTTCACCACGATAAACCGGTTTTTGTGGCTCCGCCTCTGGTTCAATAGGCTTTGGAATTTCTACAATTGGTGGTAATGACGTTTCTCGCTCTGTTAAAATATCTGCATCTGAAAGAGCATCTTCTGAATAAATTGGTCGAACCTGTTTAATTGGGAACCCAAAGCGTTCATAACTTTGCTGAATCTTAGTCGCATACTTTTGTTGAATTTCATTATAATATTGCTCATCCTTAACAGCGATTTGTAACTCATCACCTACAACAGAAGCTTTAAAGCTCTCAAGACAGCGAATTAATAAATCTTGACGGCTTAAATATTCAATCATCAGCGGCCAATATTCTAAAATTTGCTCGTCACTTGGTCGACTTAAATAACGAATCGTAAATGTTGCTTGATTCACTGTTTGAATACGACCAAATGTGTGATCAAATCGTGAATAAAACTCATAAAAAGCTGCTGAAATAAGCGGTGTATCAAACGTTAAATGAAAAAGTAATGCTTGACGCTTACGAAAAACATCTACTTTCTCAATCGTTTTTTCTTCAAATAAAAAAAGTTGATGCTCCGGATATTGAATTTGTTCCAATAAAATTTGCATCTGTTTTTGCATACGGGGCTCCCCCTTTTCTATATAAAAGACTAGTTAGTCATAACTAATACATTTTATCATTATTTGACGATTATTTCATCATTAAAATTTAACCAACCATGACTCTAAGTTATTATGGATTTTTTTAATTGATATAAAAAAAGTTCCCTCAAAAAGAGAGAACTTTTCACATTATGCTAATGTTTCATATTTTTCTTGAACAAATGTCATTAAGTCAGCAACTGCCACTTCAGCAACTTCACCTGTTTGACGAACTTTTACTTCAACTAAACCGTCAGCAATACCACGTCCAACTGTTACTCGGATTGGTAATCCGATTAAGTCAGCATCAGAGAATTTAACTCCTGCGCGCTCTTTACGGTCGTCTAATAGAACATCAAATCCTGCTGTTTTTAAATCAGCATAGATTTTTTCTGCTGCTTCTAATTGATCTGCTTTTTTCACATCAACTGGAACGACATGAACATCAAATGGAGCGATTGATTTTGGCCAAATCATTCCATTTTCATCGTTATTTTGTTCAATTACTGCCATCATTACACGGCTAACACCAATTCCATAGCATCCCATAATGATTGGTTGTTTCTTTTGGTTTTCATCTAAGAAAACAGCATTCATTGGTTCAGAATATTTTGTTCCTAATTTGAACACGTGTCCAACTTCGATTCCTTTCGCGTGGTCAACGACACCAACACCGTCTGGAGATGGTGCTCCAACTGGTAAATCAGCTACCTCAATATTAGCAGCAAATGATCCAGTTGTTGAGTAGACGATTGTATCTTCTCCAATTTCAGCTAATGCCATAAATTCCGCAGATTGAGATCCACCAATTTGTCCACTATCAGCTTCTACCATACGGTAGTTTAATCCACAACGAGTAAAGATGTTTGTATAAGCTTGAACAAAGTTATTATACGCTTCATCTAAAGACTCTTGTGTCGCATGGAATGAATAAGCATCTTTCATGATGAACTCGCGTCCACGCATTAATCCGAAACGAGGGCGTGCTTCATCACGGAATTTTGTTTGAATTTGGTAAACTGTTAATGGTAATTTTTTATATGAATTTAAGAAGTCACGAACAACGTGTGTAATGACTTCTTCATGTGTTGGCCCTAAAGCAAATTCACGGTTATTACGATCTGTTAAACGCATTAACTCTGATCCATAAACATCCCAACGTCCTGATTCATCCCATAATTCTTTTGGTTGTAACGCAGGCATTAATAATTCATTTCCACCGATCGCATCTAACTCTTCGCGAACGATTCCTTCAACGTTATTTAAAACGCGTTTTGCAAGAGGTAAGTATGTATAAACTCCTGCTGCAACTTGTTTAATAAATCCAGCACGTAATAAGAACTGATGAGAACGAATTTCTGCATCACTTGGTACTTCACGTAGCGTTGGAATAAACATCATAGATTGTTTCATGTTTGGTCCTCCTAAAGCTTACTACGACTATTATTCAATTAGTCTCGACATTTTACCGTCTCTAATTGTTCATTATCGCATCTTTTTAATCCCTTTTCAATCTTTTTATGCACTAATTAAACGAATGATATCGTTAAATGTGACATAAATAAATAATCCAAAGAATAAAAGTAATCCCGTCATATGAATATAACCTTCAATTCGACGATCAACTGGACGTCCAATAATCGCTTCAATTAATACGAATAAAATACGTCCGCCATCTAAAGCTGGGAATGGAAGTAAATTCATAATTCCAATATTCACACTTAAGAACCCAACCCAGATTAGTAATGATGTTAATCCATAAGTCGCAATTGTTGACGTCATTTTATAAATGCCAACTGGTCCTGATAAATCATTAATTCCCGCCTCTTTTGTCACAAATAACATTCTAAAGGTCTCAAAAATTGAAACAAAAGCTTCTTTTGTTTTAAAAATGGAATACTTAAAACCAGTTAATAATGATTTTTCATATTCAGGACCCACACCTATTGAAGAAACTAACGTCCCCTCACGATCATTGACTTGTGGTGTAATTTCTACCGTGTTTGTTTGGCCATTACGAATATAAGTTAGTGTCGTCGGTTCTGTCGTACTTTGAATAGCCGCTGTTAAGTCTTCCCAATTACTCACCACTTGATTATTATAAGAAACAATCGTATCCCCTTCTTCTAATCCAGCAACTTGAGCTGGAGAATCTTGAATAATTTGACCAAGCGTATTCGAATAGGTTGGCATACCTACTGATAAACCCACAATAAAGAATAAGACAAGGGCTAAAACAAAGTTCATCGTTGCTCCAGCTACCATAGTCGCAAAACGTGCCCATTTTGATTTTGATTCTAAACAACGATCATAAGGAGCAATTTGTTGAGTTCCTTTTTCAAGGATATAATACGCCTCATGTTCAACATTAAACTCACGAAGTATTCCATCTTCTGTTTCAAGGGATATCGTTAATTGTTTATATAAGTCAACCGATTTAATCGTTCCAATGACTTCTGGCTTTTGATCTTCTGGCTTTAAGTAAATTCGATCAACAAGTCCTTGTCGTGAAAAACTGACACCGACTACTTGATCAACCTTAACCATTTCTTTTTCAGCTTCTTCGCCTGCCATCGCAACAAATCCACCGAATGGAATAGCACGAATAGAGTAAGTTGTTTCCCCCTTCTTTTTACTCCAGACCGTTGGCCCCATTCCAATTGAAAACTCATGACATAAAATTCCATAATGTTTTGCTACAAGAAAATGCCCTAATTCATGAACTAAGATAATGATACCTAGTGCTAAAATAAAACTTATAATTCCTATCATCTGTCCTTCCTCCATTATTCATACTTTGTCATGATATTTTTTCGAACGTCACAATCAATTTCTAAAATTTCATCTAAGGTTGGGTTAGTAATCGTTTGATGGGCCGATAATGCTTCATAAACAACCTCTTCGATTCCTAGGAAACTGATCTTATTTCGTAAAAACAAATCTACCGCTGCTTCATTAGCTGCATTTAATACTGTCGGGCAACTTCCGCCCATACGTCCAGCATCATAAGCCATCTTTAAACATGGGAAGCGCTCAAAATCCATTGGTTTAAATTCTAATGTTCCTACTTCAGCTAAATTCAATGATTTCGCCTGCTTTAAATCAATACGCTCTGGATAACTCATTGCAAATTGAATCGGAATACGCATATCCGGTGTTCCTAAATGGGCAATAATACTCGTATCTTCAAACTCAACCATCGAATGAATAATACTTTGGCGATGTAAAATCGTTTCAATACGATCGTAGGGCATATCAAATAACCAATGTGCTTCAATGACTTCTAGTCCTTTATTCATCATTGAAGCTGAGTCAATAGTAATCTTAGCCCCCATCGACCAATTGGGGTGATTTAACGCTTGCTCACGTGTAACATTTTGTAGCATCTCTCGTGTATAATCACGGAATGATCCACCACTTGCTGTGATAATCAATTTCTTTACCGCTTTTGAATCTTCACCTTGTAAGCATTGATAAATTGCCGAATGCTCACTATCAACAGGTAATAACTTAACCCCATATTGCTTTGCTTTTTCCATGACTAAATGTCCAGCTGTCACGAGTGTTTCCTTATTTGCAATTCCAATGGTACGACGCATTTCAATCGCCTTTAGTGTTGGTAATAATCCAACTGATCCCATCACGGCTGATAATACAAAGTGTTCATCTCCTGGTACTTCGTCATAAGTTGCAACCGTGATTAATCCTTCACTTCCAAATCCAAAATGAATGGCTGGATATAAGTGAGATAACGTTTTCGCATCTTCTTCACTGATAACTGATACATATGACGGCTGAAACTCTTCAATAATTGCTTGTGTTAGTTGGATATTACGTCCCGCTGAAAAAGCGACTAATCGAAACTTATCTGGATGCTGTCGAATCACATCTAGTGTTTGCGTTCCGATTGAACCTGTTGCCCCTAATAAATAAATATTTTTCATCTAAATCACCACATTCAATACATTAATTAAAATATAAAGTGCCAATGAAGCATATAAGTGACTGTCAAAACGATCGAGAACGCCACCGTGACCTGGGAATAACTTTCCAAAATCTTTAATTCCATATTCTCGCTTCATTGAAGAAGCCACTAAATCACCAAATTGTGCTACAGCTGCTACGACTAAACTCATGATAATCAGCATTAAAATCTGAGTTGATAATCCCGTGAACACGCCGAAAACAGTTCCAATAATAATTCCTAATAATGTTCCACCGATTGATCCTTCTACCGTCTTATTTGGACTAATACGTGGAGCTAATTTACGTTTCCCTAACTTACGTCCAACAAAATAAGCACCGGAATCTGTCACTGCTACGACAATAATCATAAATAAGAATAATTTTAACCCTAAAAATCGAATAAATATCATGGAGTGAAAGGTTGATCCGACATAAAAAATGGTTAGTAGATAGTAACCCGCATCCTTAATTGAAAAGTCCTTACGAACCACAACCGCTAATAATAAAATAAATAAAAATAATGCCATTGTACCTAACCCAAAGGTTAACGTCCCAGTAAATGATAAAGTTTTAAAGTTAAACGAACTAAACATAATCATCAAAGTAGCTAACATTGTAAATAGCTTCACTTCAATTGGTGTTTTAGCAACTGTCTCTTTCATATCAATCATTTCCTGTGTGGCTACAAGGGCTAATAACACGCCTAAAATGATAAACGGTAACTTTCCATAAATTAAAATCGGTAACCCTACCGCAATCATAATAATAGCTGTGATAACACGCTGCTTCATGATTTAAACACTCCTTTAGTTTGCTTCATTTAAAGCACCAAATCGTCGATTACGCTTTTGATAATCTAATAATGCTTCATATAACTGCTCTTCTTTAAAGTCTGGCCAAGCAATCGAAGTAAAGTACAACTCTGCATAAGCTAATTGCCATAATAAATAGTTACTGATACGCAATTCTCCACTTGTTCGAATCATTAAATCAAGTGGGGGTAAATCTGAAGTCATTAAGTGTTGATCAATCACGTCTTCATTAATGTCTTCCACATTTAACTGACCATTTTTAACCTCTGTTGCAATGGCTTGGACCGCTTGTTTAATTTCATCTTGTGAACCGTAATTTAATGCAATCGTTAACGTCATCTTCGTATTATTCTTGGTTAATTCACTAATTTCTAATACTTTTTGTTGCAAGTCTATTGGTAATTCTTCTACATTTCCAATTACTTTTAACCTAATATTATTTTCAACTAACTCTGGAGCAAATTCATTAAAAAATTTAATCGGTAACTTCATTAAAAACTTCACTTCCTCATCTGGGCGTTTCCAGTTTTCTGTTGAAAAAGCATACACCGTTAAAGCTTTAATTCCAATATTCGCACATAGCTTTGTTATTTCTCGAACATTCATTGCTCCTTCTTGATGTCCAGCTGTTCTTGGAAGCCCACGTTTTTTAGCCCATCTTCCATTTCCATCTAAAATAATCGCAATATGTTGAGGCAATGGAGCGTTTAAAACTTGCTCTTTATTTACCTGTATCTTTCTCCTCTTTCTAAAGAACATTCAAGAAACCGCCTTTCATAAATTTAACCTATCTTGTATATTTTAATACACTTAACATCTTTTTTCCACTGACATTCAAGATTTATACAAATAAAATATACTTCCTCTCCTCTACAATAGAAAAAAGCTACTAAGAAAATTTCCTAGTAGCTTTATCTATATCAAGTCATCGTTTTACATCGTATAAAATCATGACATTCATTCATACTAAATACAGGTTAGTGTCTATTTAATCTTTTTTGAGCTTTTATCTTAATTCGATGAACCTCTTCTTTTGTTAATGGAGGAATCTCGCTACTCAACTCGACTTCTTGTTTCTTCATGTGTTTATGAAAAGATAATTTTACAAACTTATCATCTTTCTCACTCATCACATTTTACCTGCCAGATTAAATTAATCTTCTCGTTTAAAATATCCGTAGCGCTGTGCATTCGTTTTGACGCGCGTTTCTACTTTATGCGTCACACGTTTGGCATCACCAACAAATTCCGTACCAAACTCCGTTTCCATTTTCGATGCATCTGGAATTAATGCGTTACGAGCTAATCGTTTTGTTTGTTTTGTTGCCATGTAACTGCCTCCTTATGATGTAAAACGATGACATTTTTATTTTGCATTTTTTGTCGAAATATATGCATGAATCCTCATTAAGTCTAATAATTATTTAATCTAAAGTGAGATTCCATTCATAAACATTAATCTCTCGAACGCCCATCATATACATTTCAAGATGAAAAGGTTTTGAATTATTCAGCATTAACAATCGCCATAAGCATTGATTTCACCACATTCTTAAGTATCCATGTACATTTCCTTTTTAAAAGTATGTTCCATTTCATCGGTAATTATAATAAGGATAATAACCTTTGTCAAGTCCCTTTTAATTCATACCATTAATTCGACAACTTAAGCACACATCTTATTATATTTAGTCATAAAGTTGTTAACCGTTGACTCACTACATCCTAACATTTGAGCTACCTCTTTGCTCTTATAACCTTGAGCCTTTAACTCAACAATCTTTTGTTCACGTTCTTCTTTAGTCAATACTCTCTCATCATCAGTAGCGGGCTTATGTAGCTCTATCATTCCCTTTAAGTCCGTATAAATGGAATCTTCTACATCTAACACCTTACATGAGTAGCCTTTGAATACTTTATCAATTTCACTATGTACCAACTGACTACCACCGCCACACCATACAATAACTAAATTTTGAGGATTGGCTACCTTGAACACCGTTGAATCTAAATCGCTTTTAATCATACTTAAGAATCTACTTGTCACATCACTTACATGAGATTGCTCATCCTTGGTAAACTTATAACCATCTACTAGCCATGAGTTTAAAATTGAGCTTGTAGGTGCTTGAGTATAACCTGCTACTTCTGACATGATTGCATTAGTTCCCATTGACAACGACACCATTTTCTCTCTGTAACCTCGACTACTAAATAATGCAATATCAGTAGTTGAATATCCAATGTTCACTACACACACATTCTTCCCCTTCAACTTGAGCTTTTGACTGATGTAATGCTTACTTGATTCACCTTCTACATAAACTTTTACCACTTGTAACTTTACCCTAGTGTCATGTAGTTGATAAACTCCACCTAACTTACGCTTAAGCTCCTGTGTAGTTCCCAACTCATTATAAGGTAATAGTACATGTAGTCTAGCTTCATCTTGCACAAATCCAAGTAGTTGCAATCCATACAGAACCAAAACATGTAGATTTTCTTTCATATATTTATATTGATACGTTCCCGTTGGTTGACTTGATTCACCAATGATGAACCACTTACCATCAACTAGAATCTTGTTATCTTGGAACGTCACCTCTTCATCTGTTGCTTGACGTACGCTAGAACGGAACGTGATGAACTTACCCTTGTAGCTCATTTTAATACTTGATGCTCCTAAATCTATATATAAAATATCACTATTACTATTATTAATAGTGGTTTTTTGTTTGTTAAATAATTGCTTTATCTTATCAATCCATTTGAACATTGATACTAATCCTCCATATATTTCATTAAGTTGAGCATTAGCCCATTTCTCAATTATCAAAAACCCCGAATTTATCGGAACTTTTCATACCCTATAATGACAGTAAAATGCGAATTTTACCGTAAGTAATCATATAGCGGGATTTACTGACGATAGTTTTAACACCTATCCTTGATTTATGCCGAATTTATCGGTGTTTTTTTATGACTTGTTTTTATCGTATGAGTGACGATAGAGTCAAAATGGCTGTGTTATTCAGCACTTTCTATCCTGTGCTCCAATTAAAAACCACTACACAAGCTCATGCTCATGTAGTAGCTTCAATGATATTATGCGACGTAACGCTCTACTTCCTCAATGGTTACTGTTACAACATTATCACTATCATGCACATTAAAATCTGGCTTTTCGATTAAGCCATGCTCTTCAAGTTTCTCACGTACTTCTTTACAAGAACGACTAACATAATTATCTATTAAAATATTTCCATTGCTCACATAATCTTCGCTTGTTCTGCATGTGTCACCTTTAGCATTATCATGTCGTCTCTGTACATTCCTCTTGAGTGAGTCAACATTCTTATCATTCACATATTGTCGAACATCATTACCGACAGGCAAATGACTTATACCTTCAAATGTATGAACATTCAATAGCTCAATTAAACTAGATTGCTCATTACTTAATTGTTTATTTACTCGCTGCATTTCTTTTTGTATCCAATTAGGAACAAAGGTCATTTCATAACATTTAGCGTACTTATGTAAATCCTTCAATTGTGCAATGCTTTCATCATTACTTACACGAGCATAACGTTCAGCATTATCTCTAATTTGCTTAACACATAGGCTAAAGAACCTCTTACGCTCCTTCTTTGAACGGCTATAAATTTGATTGAATGTTGTTAAACCAAATTTATCCATAATTTCACGTTCGCACTTCATAATGAATGCAAGTTGACCTTTAGTAGCAAATGAAGAACTATATACTCGCTTAGTCACAGCTTTCTTAGTTTGTTTCAATCTATTCATAACACTATCATCTAACACTATATGTGAAAACGTTAATTTCTTAGTTTCACTATATGTCAATAATCGCTTACTCTTTAAATCCTCAAGTGATTCAGTTATGTACCGAGTTATCTTCTTGTGAGTACAATTAAAGAAGTCGTAAACATGTTCAACAGGCATCTCCTCAATCTCAGCTATTTGCTCTTGATGATGGCGACTAACATAGTAATAATCACCTACTAATCCTGTTGCCTTTTGCAACGTTGGCATAACAAAGTGATTTGTATGCAATAGCTCCCCTTGTCCTGTATTCAGTATCTCAATATCTTCCTTATTTAAATCAGATAACATGATTCTCAAGATGTTGTATTGAACTCCTAACTTGATTAATTTACTCTCTGTCATACGTGATGAATTAGGTGTTTGACCAACACTCTCATGTATCTTCCCAATAATTATCTTTTGACGTTGCTTATGCAATTCGCAATATTGCGATAATACTTTTAATTGGGCTTTCTTACTATTTGTCGAGTTAATATATTCCCATCCAAATTCTTCACATAAAGCTCTATGATTCTTAAATACTTTTCCCTCAAATAGTTTTTCTTGTTGAATCGTTTGTTTTTTTACCTGTGGTTTTCTTTCACGTGTTAAACCTATCATTTAGTTACCATCTCCTATCGTTAGCGTTTTAAAAACCGACCAAATAAGATGGTATATATAAGTATATATACTATTTAATATTTATATATACCAGATAACTTGGTCGGTTTTTGTAAGGGGTTTTAAAACATATAACAAAAAAAGAACCGCATGACTCAAAAAGGATACATACATATATCCTTTGAGTATTTAGTTCTTAGTTTCCTTAGTTTATTTATCTCTTTTGATTTTATTAGTTTACGTAGATTATTGATGATGAAGTTTTTTAACCACTTCATTCTTCACCTATATTATACCCATTTTATCGAATTTTGTAAAAGTGACATAGAAACTTTTTTAAATTATTTTCATGAGTACTCGCATAGTGTCTAGTGTTAATCTTCATTACTCACTTTTGCGTGTTGCTCATTGCGTACCGTATATAACCCACAAGCTATATACTCCTTGATATAATCAATTTCTCTTGCTCGTAAATCTTCCTCTGTTGTCGTGATATGCTCTAACATTTCAAATGTTCCCCCACGTCGTAGCATTGATTGCGTATGAGGATTAACATGACCGTTGAAGTGATTACTAATGCGTTTCATAATATCATAAGATGAACCAATGTATACTTCATTTCCATATTGAATCTTGTAAACAATCTTTACCCCGTAATGTAGTAAGTGCTTAGGAATCAACACCTGCTCATGATTACGATAAATAGCGTTATTAGGTCTGTAGAATACTTCATCGGTAGTTGGCTTATCATAAACCTTTAGAATATGGTAGCGTGTAGTATTTCGTTCTCCTGCTACCTGTATTAAGCAATGACGCTGTAGTTCTAACAACTGATTTTGTCTTGCTCCCATGTTCCCATTGTAACACCATCCTGTCATTTGCATCAGCTCACGATATGTGTAAGTTCCTTCAATTAAATTTAACTTTACATTTGAATTTGCGTTCATAGAATATCAATCTCCTCATGAACGAAAGCCTTAACATCTTCACCTTAAAATCCCCTTTCGCTGTTCTTATATTTTTTAGTTCATTTAATATAAAAAGCGGGAATATTCATCTACTCCCGCTCAGTTCTTGTCATTGGTTACTCAAATTTAATTAAGTATTAATACTCAAGTTCTCTTCCCACTAAATCCTCAAGCTCACGAATCTTAGCTCTACTGTCAATTTCACCCGAGTCTACTTTGAAACAGATGTGATTGTACACTTGATTCTGTGATGCTTTAGGTAACTTATTGTAAATCTGCTTTTGCTCACCTAGCGACATATTGATAAATGAGTCAATATCCTCAACTTTAGCCACTAAGTCATACAGTTCTGCTAAGTTAAATGCTTCAATAATATCTTCGTCATCCACCATCAACCATGGACTGTGTAAGAACTTATGACTCTGTGATTCCATGTTTAACAATTCCTCTACTGTTAAGACCTCATAAGCCCCTTTCTCTAGCCATTTCCATGTCATACCCGAACGTTTTGACTTGTAGATTACACGACCATCTACACATGAACGCACAATTACTTGACGGTTACGGTCTTGGAATAATGTAGCTTTGGTTACCTTTGGTTTAGGCTGTGCTACTTCCTGCTTTGGTTGTTCTTGTGGTACTTCTGTTGGAACTGCTTGAGCCTGTTGCCCTTGTAATAAAGCTAATAAGCTGTCTAATGTAGCTCCATCTAATTTTGATAATACTTCTAATGCTTGGGATTGTTGTTTCTTTGCCATGTGTTATATCCTCCTAGTTTTCAATTCATAATAAAAAGCGGTGTACTGCTGAATTAGTAACCCGCTTCTTCTTTCATCTTACGATATTCAGTTAATGCTTGTTGTAGCTCTGCTGTATTCTCAAATAAGAATACGTTATGCTTGGGATTGAACTTGTTGATTTTTACTCTCTTAAGCTCAAATCCTCGTTGCTGTAAGAATCGACATAAGTATAATGACTTTACGACGTAATGCGGTTTGTCTTGATATTGCATGATGTTGTCCTCCTCTATTTATATAGTTCTTTACGAACTTCATAGTATGCTTGTTCCATTGCTCTGTCATGTTTAGCAAAGGTCTCTTGTGCACTGATAATAAATAATAATGTCATGATTATAATTACTGATAGGTTCAATCTTATCAATCCTTTCTATTGTTACGATTCCATTTTTGATATCGTTGAGTGCTCCTCAATTTTGAGGTGTAAACTGTATGTAATACACTTTTAGTTAAAAATAAAACTACTGACGTTAATCAATAGCTTTAATCACTAACTTTTGTGAGCTGTCAACACGTACTGCTTGTAAGCCTAGTTCTGCCAACTGCTTTTGTGCTTTATTCAATCGTAGTTGCTTTTGATAGCCACCCTTGTACTCACAATCAATGTTGAGAACGTACAGTAGGTGCTTTAAGTTTCTGAACTCTTGATTTGCTTGAATCATCTGTATCACATCCTTTCAAGTGGTAATACACTTTTGCTAAAAATATATATGAGGTAGTGTGTTATATTCCCCTCCATGTAAAGAAAATGGAGTAAAATCGCTACAGCCCAAGTACTTCTTGGGGTTTTGCGAGGTCAAGGATTTCTTCCAAATTGTTTTTTACTATACTCCCCTCCATATTTAGTATATTTTTACGTCGTCCAAAATGAATGATTTTTTTGCTTATTAAGATGCCCATAAATGTTGTAACATCAACGTTTATGGGCATTTGACTTTCTTCAAATTTTTACATTTCTATTTTATCACAACTCATTTTTTACTCCCCCTCTCATATTTACTACATTTTCATCAACCGCTAAAACCATTGGTATCAGTGGGCTTGAGGGCATTTTCTATTACTCTACTTTTTCACTTTCCATCAATAATTTGATTATTAAATCTAAAGTTAGCTCATAATACCATTACCATCAAAGGAAAGGAGCGAATAACTATGGCATATTTAGGATTAGGTGTTCTTTGGGTTATGGAAGCTATTGAGTGGGTTAAATTCTTCAATCGCTACTAAGATTCTTAAGAATTAGCATAATTTACACACGCACGTGCATATGCTTTAGCAAAGCGTAACGCATGTAAGCGTCAGCTAAAAGCGTGTTGCCAATGTCCTACCTATTTAGAGGTAGGATTTTTATTTTATAGTATTGAAGCATGAGTTTTATAATATTTAAATATTAAGCTAGTGTGATGGTTGGATGCACTGGCTTTTCTTTTGCTCACCTCACAAATAAGGTGCTACCGTGTGGGAATGGAACAGATACCGTACCTCTTATAAGCGACGAATATCTTTTCAACGTAAACCTACCCCCACCCCCTATTATGACTCATGATGATACATAAGACCTCTCACACAGCCTTATATCAGCTCTTATGGGTATTCTAAGCATAATAAAAAGAGCACAACTATTTGAGTTATGCTCCTTCATATTATTTAATGATTTCAATGATAAGCGGTAAGATAGTTCCTGCTACTTTAGCGCCCTTTTCAAAAAGCCATGTCATTACTTCCTTGCACTTATTCCATTTGCTACGTTTGTTTTCATCTGAACTCGCCAGTTCTTCTAACTGATTGATTCTCTCGATGATTTCACTTACTTCATTGTCATTTAGACTTTCATCATCATCTATAGTTTTACGAGCTTCTTCAAACATAACCTTCAAATCAACAGTAGTTGTATTAGTATTATTGTTTGTATTTGTACTGTGATTATCACTGCTACTTGTATTCGTGTTATTTACGTTAACATTAACTGGTGATTGAATATTACCATTATCTCTCAAAAGCTTTTCTTGTTCATAATCGCATGCCATCATCTTCATTTCTAAACGTTTCGCTAATACCTCTAAACAATGTTTGTAATCAGGTGTATCACTAAAAGAAATCCCTCTTCCTATATTCGGAAACTCAATTCTATATCCTTTTACAATTAAAATATATAAATTCTTCTGACTTTCATACGTACCATTTAAAATCTCATCTTTAATCTTATCAATATCATTTTTAATAAGAGTTTTCAACTCCATATGCTCATCCTTTCTAAATCCCAATTTATTTAGATAAGTTTGATTATAATATCACATACAGTTATTGTCAATAAATGACTGATATAGAGACTAATGCTCTTTTTCACCCTTAACAAACTCAACATATTTCTTCAATGTATTTCGACTGATATTATGCTTATTCATAAGGTCTACTTGCTTGATTGTTCTGTCACCAATGAATGCAATTATATCTGCTCTTAACTCATCTGACATCTTATCAAGTTGTCCAACTTTACGACCCTGCTTCTTCTCACTAGCTTCAATCCCCTGCTTGATTCGCTTGACGATTATCTCACGTTCTTGTTGTACTCTGTCTAATTCTACGATTAACAGTAGCTTGATTGTGCTTTCTAGTGCTGTCTTAGTCACTAACTGTTGTGAGTTAGCAATTGACGTTAATTGACTAATGTAGTCGGTTGAAACGGTGGGATTGTCTAAGAACACTAAGTTAATCCCTTTGTTCATCAGTTGCATATACTTCTCATACCCTGCTTCGGCTTGTCTAGTGAAGCGGGATATCTCTTTGAATACAACTGTATCACCTTCATTAAGATTAGATTCCAACTCTAGCCATTCTGCTCTGTCGAACGTTGACCCACTGATATCATCCTTGAACACATTGCGAACTGTATATTTAATATCATTAGATTCAGCATATGCTTTCAACGACTTCTCTTGTCGTGCAAATGATTGTCTATCACTAGATTCTTTAGTACTGATACGTAAATAGAAATATGTAGCCATGTTAAACCTCCTAAGTGTCATTTAAACTAAACTTTATTTGATAATTCTATTATTATATCAAAATAACTATTAGTCAATATATTTTAACACTTTATCAACAAACTTTTCACAATATAGTTATTTTGACACTTTAGAACAAAATAAAAACCACTACCAACTTTATTGATAGTGGCTCATGAATTATTTAATCTTGTAATTAATAATTTCAACTTCAACATTATCTGCTCTATCATCTGCCTTGAGCATAGCATCCCACTTCTTCGTATCTCCTGGTGATAATGTCTCAGAACCGACGGCATATGTATTTTCTGTATCAATAACTTTTCCATTTGTATCTAATATCTTCACTTTTAGTTCAACATAAGAGTAAGCATTATTTGTAGGGTTGCTTATACTACCTTCAACCGTTATATATCCATAGCTTGTTGATGCGTCATCTATCGTTAATTCTAATGTTTTATATGTTGATACACTAGCACTTGACGAATTACTTGCATCTTCAGTAGCAGGGGGATTTACAAGCTCACCATCAATGTACGTCCATTCGATATTATACTCACCTGTTTCCACCCATTTCTTAGCATCTGCATAACTAATTAGATTAGAACTACAAACTTCACCACAATCAACCAATGTATCAGCTATTCCCTTGAGCCAAACATACCTACCAATACTTGTATCCTCTTCATAAAAACCTTCTTCTTTCGAATCAATTAGTGGCTGTCTCCAATTTGCTTCTTGTATACCATTTTCAGCATTCTCTCTAGATTGTTCTATAGAATCTAAAACATCTTGGTTATCAGCCATTTCTTTCTTCGTAATGTTAACTAGCTCTGTTCCATTCAAATTATTATAGTAATCCAATGCTTCATCTAATGTTAATCCCTCATATGGACTTGTTAATTCAGATTCATATTTATCACGTGAAGAGATTAAAAACTCATCCAGTTCCTCTCTAGCACTAGTATACTTAGCATCTTGATATCCATTAGTCATCAACAATGCTTCTTCAATCTTTGCTTCATATTCCTCAATACTTAGGTTAATACTAGCTCGTTCATTGCTATTAGAGCATCCACTTAATGTAAGAATTGCACTGATTAGCAACATTAATCTTTTCATTTACTTAACACTCCCTTTTATAATCATCCAACATTCATTATACATAAATCCCAATATTTAACACAATAACTATCAACCGCCAATTATCGACATAACAAAAAGACACCAACTAACTGCCAGCGCCTTGAACAAATTCCTCTGAACGTGCAATATTTATACTTGCATTGTGGTCTGCATGTAGCTCAAAGTCACATTCAACACATTTGAATTGTGCTTGAGTCTGTCTATTTGCCTTATCAACATGACCACACTTGCTACACTTTTGTGAAGTATAAGCAGGGTTTACATATCTTACCTTGATACCTTCACGTTCTGCTTTATATTCAATCATTGATTGCAACTCATAATAAGACCAATTCCTTAAAATCCTATTATTGAATCCTTCTTTAGTTAACTTCTCAAGGTTTATAGATTCACACTTATGATTCTTAGCAAATTTCACAATCTCATGAGATAATTGATGGTTATAAGTCTTAGCAAAGTTTCGTTCCTTTTCCTTAAACGATTCTAATGCTTTCAACTTCTTCTTGCGACCTTTACCACCTTTAGCCATCACAAGGGATTGATTAAGAACACGTCTACGTTTTTGGAATTGAGTTCTTACTTTTAAGAAATCCTCTATACTTCCAATCCCTTTACGAACATAAGTATCATCAGATAAACAAACATAAGCAGGTGTTGCAATTCCTAAGTCCACACCGAGTGTACGCCCTTCAATAGGTTGATATGACAACTCATTAGGAATATCTAATGTTAAGTTTAATATTAAATTGTTATTCTTATCAAACATCAAAGAAGATTCTTTAACGTTGTACTCTTTATTAATAACTTTATGCAATGTATGTTTCAACTCTACTGTATTCTCTTTTATCTTATTAGAGCCAGTAATAACATTAAATTCTATTTTATTCACCCATCTAATGACAATATCATCACCTTCATAACGAAACTTCAAATCTCGTCCTCTTGTCATCAATGGGTACGTTCGTTTATATGATGTAAGATTTCGTTCCCCTCTAGCTAATCCATTTTTTATTGAGTTCTTAAAGTCCTTCTTTGCCCTTTGCGTAACTAGACTTAGGGTATCTACACCTCTACCAAATTCAATTTCACTAAAGATTGGATTTGAATTTGTTAAAGATTTAATTGCGTTCTTATAGCTTTCTTGTTTAGTGTCCTTATTTGATTTAAGGTACGCACTAGATAAAATACCCACAGCTAGATTTAATGCTCTGTATTGAGCATATTGGGAATCCCTAATAAATTGGTATTTTACTTTTCGTGATTCTTCATCGGATTCTCTGATTGATAATTTAAGTTTTCGTACTGTTATCATATAGAAATCTCCATTATCATTAAAATTAAGATGCCTCTAAAGGTGACTCGCTTACCTCTTTAATACCCGCCCAGTTTTAGTACCGTGTAATTTTAGATACCTCTAAAACCGCAAACTACATGGTTTAGTGAGTGATTACAGAACATTATTGGTTAATAAAACCTAATGTATTCAACCTATACCCTCACCATTAGGACGTAAAATCGCCCCTACGTCATATTAGACGTAATTTAAAGATGAGGATATTATATACCAACATTCTGAATTTTAAACATATTAGACATTTAAATGTAAAACTAGACAGAATACCATCCTATCCAATGCATCAAGAATAACAAAAAGACACTCAACTAAGAGTGCCTAACATTCCATTGTAAAGATAAGTCACAAATCCCTCATGACATATGAAGTAATAACCATTAACATTATGGTGTTCAATGCTTCCTTCTACGAATACATCTTCATCATCACAACAGAGATTAAACCTAGTACCACAAGTGAGGGTTGTAATATAATCACTGCCCTTGTAACAATCATATCTCATTGAAGCGGGGTTATATTTAAGCGTAAGCATTATTTACTACCTCCTAGCTTAATACGATGCTTTTGATATTGAGCAAGTGTGTCTAGTCCTTGTGTAGCTTCTTGGATAGGTTACAATTAAT
>NZ_JAMQUS010000046.1:0-51854 GCF_025594995.1 Turicibacter sp. GALT-G1 | reverse complement strand
ATGCCGGGCGCACATAAAAAGATTGCACTCCAATATTGAGTACAATCTTTTATAGATATTATATTTTCTAATGATTACTCCATCTCATCCTCGTGATAAATAGCTAAACCTTCGAATTCATCTGAATCTTCTCCAACTTCAGCATTACTCTCATCACTATAATCATCTTCAGCTTCTTCTTCGTCAACAAAGTCATCATTTTCATCTTTGTCTGTATCATCTTCTTTATAATCCATTTCTGTATCATACGAATCAAACCCATCTTCTGTAATAGGTTCTACTTCTTCATCATCAAAGTCAATATCATATGTATCATAGTTAGCTACTTCATATTTTTGGCGTGATTTTAAATCCCATTTATCTTCACCAACAGTTACGAACTTACCACTTAATGTAAGATCTGTATAGAACTGAGCTAATTTAGATTGGAATTGTTCATCTGTTAATCCCATAATTTCACATACTTCTTTAGCAATTTTCTCGAATTTTTGAGGTTTAATTTTACGTTGAATAAGTAATTCCGCTACTTCTAACATTGACATTTCTTCATTATGTGTAGTCATTTTAAGTCCTCCTCTAATAAATTACATTCTTTCCGGTGCATCTACACCGATTAATTCCAATGCATTCTTAATTGTTACTTCTAATGCTTTGATTAAAGCTAATTTTTCATTTGTTTTTTCTGTATTTTCTTCATTAATAACTTTTTCTGCATTATATAAACTATGGAATGCTGTTGCTAAGTCATTAATATAATTACAGATTAAGTGTGGTTTACGTTTTGCAGCTGCATCTGCGATTACCATTGGGAATTCTCCCATTAACTTAATTACTTCATATTCTTTTTCATGTGAAATAAACTCATATTCATCTTTTAAGACTGGAGAGAATCCTTTTTCTTCTGCTTGTCTTAAGATTGAACATGTTCTAGCATGTGCATATTGTGCATAGTATACTGGATTTTCGTTTGATTTCTTAGTTGCTAAATCTAAATCGAAGTCCATTTGTGTTTCTCCACTACGCATTACGAAGAAGTAACGAACAGCATCTACACCTACTTCGTCAACTAAATCACGTATCGTAACAGCTTTTCCTGTACGTTTTGACATTTTAAATTCTTCGCCATCTTTAATTAAACGAACCATTTGAATAATATCTACTTCTAATTTATCTGCTTCATAACCTAAAGCTTGCATTGCTGCTTTTACGCGGGCAATATATCCATGATGATCTGCTCCCCAAATATCGACTAATTTATCATTTCCACGATTTAATTTTTCGATATGGTTAGCGATATCTGGTGTTAAATATGTATATGAGCCATCAGATTTTCTTAATACACGATTTTTATCATCTCCAAAATCTGTTGAACGGAACCAAACAGCTCCATCTTCCTCATAGATATATCCTTTTTCCTGTAATAGATCAATTGACTCTTTTACTAGATTTTTATCATAAATAGCTTTTTCACTTGTAAATAAGTCAAATTCCACACCAAACATATTTAAATCTTGTTTGATTTTGTTTAATTCATAGTCTAAAGAGATTTGACGAATTAAATCATAATTTTCATCTAATTTATCAACAAATTGATCTTGATATTGTTCTGCCATCATTTTTCCTAATGAGATGATGTCAGGTCCATAGTAACCATCTTCAGGCATTTCGGCGTCTTTACCTAATGCTTGTAAATAACGAGCATATGCCGAGATTACTAAGTTATGAATTTGATTTCCAGCATCATTAACATAATATTCACGTGTTACATCATATCCAGCTTTAGATAAAATACGACATAATGAATCACCTAATGCTGCTCCACGTGCATGCCCTAAGTGTAAATCACCTGTAGGATTTGCTGAAACGTATTCTACATTGTATTTTAAACCATTCCCTGAATTACTTTTTCCATATTCTTGACCTAATTCAATAATATTTTTAATTGATTTAGTAAATGCATTTTTATTCATGAAAAAGTTAATAAATCCTGGTCCCGCAATTTCTACTTTTTCAACATTAGCATTTTCATTATTAAAATTGCTTAATAATTCTTCTGCAATCATACGTGGATTTTTTCTTGCTAATTTAGTAAGTTGCATTGCTACGTTTGTAGAATAATCCCCATGATTTACATCTTTTGAATTTTCTAAAATGATGTTAAATTCATCTTCAGCTTGAATATATCCACACTTTAATACTGCGTCTTTAATTTCTTTTCTTAAATTATCTTTTAATGTTTGGATCATATATATTAAATATCCTCCTTATTAAATTGAATTATTAATTTATAATTCCCTGATCTTTCACCTGATACAAATAGATCATAGTCCAACGTTAACCGGATAGATGTATCATTTTCTTCTAACATATAGCAGTGTGTTTTAACTTCACTATCTAACTGACCATAAACTGTTTTAATATAACCTTGTACAGTTTCAGTAGTTCTATATGTTTGATCTATAATGACTTGACCATCACGACGCACACGAATTTGATCATGATTAAACTCAATCCTACACTTTGTAGTTGAATTATCATCAAAGTTTGTTTCATCGAAAAATAGATAATATTTATCATTTTTTTTATAAAGAATCCCTGAAGTCTCATAATTAGTCTCAGTTACATCTAATCCTTGTATAACTTTCATACAAAAACTAACTAATCCAGATATTTTATTCATACTCATTTTACCATCATCCATAATGTGTAAGTTTATCTATTAATTATAGCACAATTTATTTTATCGATTCTATATGATTATTGCAATAACTTTATAAATATATACAATACAAACTATCATTTAACAGTTATGTAGATTAATCTATTTGTTCTTTAAAAGCTCTATTGTAAAGAATCATTAATTTTTTTCTCCTATTTGCATAAGAAATAAGTCTTAAATTTATAAGATTATCTGATATGTAAAGTAGTTTTAATTTACAAAAATTTATTTTTGAAAAAGGAATATTTTTAATAGGTTATAATCTTTGAAATGCTATTAAAGTCAGACATCTCTTTTATTTTCAAAGTAATCGTTTACACACCACTGTAAGCGTATACTTTGATTGACCAAAAAATGGTACAATTTAAAATGTAATTTAATATAGGGGGGATAATATGAAGCGTTTAATTTCATTACTACTAGCAATAGCGATTGTAGTAACATCACTTTTACCAAATGGGAGGATTTATGCAACAGATAATGCAAAACTAACAATCCATTATCAACGAACTGATGGAGTATATGATGATTGGAATATCTGGGCTTGGGATACGGGAACGGAAGATATGGAACAAATTGACTTTACTGCTAGAGATGACTTTGGTTACATTGCAGAAATCGAAGTAGCTGTAGGTAATGAATCGGGATTCATTATTCGTAAAGGGGATTGGGTAGCTAAAAACTGTGATGAAGATCAACGTATCTTAGTTGAACAAGATACTGAAATTTGGGTAACAGAAGGACAATGTGGATATTTAACTGAAGCACCAGAAGGTGCAGGTGGTGAAGTTGTACAATTACCAACTGCTGCAAATGCTAATGAATCTACAGTAAGTGATGAAGAAGCTGAGATGCAAGTATTTGTACACTATTGCCGATATGATGATAAATATAAGAAGTGGAATATTTGGGGATGGATTGGAGATAAAGAGGGATTATCTTATGCATTTAACGATGAAGATGATTACGGAAAGATTTTTAAAATGAATTTAAAAGATTTAAATGGGGCTCAACAACTTGGAATTATTATGAGAAAGGGAGATTGGGACTCCAGAGATATTGATCAAGATCGTTTTATTGATTTAACAAAAGCGAAAGATGAGGTATTACATGTTTATTTATTAGAAGGAGATCCTAATATTTACTATAATGAGGATGATGTAGATTTAAGACCTCGTTTATCTTCAGCTACTTTTACGTCATTAAAAAAGGTTATTCTAACAGCACCAATTCCATTCACTTCAACAGATGGAATCGAAATAAAAGATAATTCAGGAAATATACTTGAATTAGATCAAGTGTTGGTAGATCAAACAGGTTCTACGATTGTAGTATTATTAAAAGAAGATATTAACTTAGAAAACTCTTATACAATTTCAAAAGAAGGATTTAAAGATGCAATCGAGGTATCTTATACAGGACTTTTTGATTCAGAAGAATTTCATGATGCATTTTATTATGATGGTGATGATTTAGGATTTACTTATTCTAAAGATAATACATCATTTAGAGTATGGGCACCCACTGCTAGTAAAGTCATTTTAAATTTATATGAAGCGGGTAGTGGGGATAACTTAATTGAAAAAATCGATATGACTCGCGATGTTAAAGGAACATGGGTAGCAGAAGTTTCTGGTGATTTAAATCTTACATATTATACATATGAAGTAACAGTTGGAAATCAAACAAACGAAGCTGTTGATCCTTATGCACGTGCAGTTGGAGTCAATGGAAATCGTGCGATGGTTGTAGATTTAGATTTAACAGACCCTGAAAATTGGGCTGAAGATGTAGCTCCTGAATTTAGCGGAAATCCAACAGATGCTATTATCTATGAGTTACATATGCGTGACTGGTCAACTCATGAATCGTCAGGATTAGAAAATGTCGGGAAGTTTTTACAATTTACTGAAGAAGGTGGAACAGATCACTTAACAGATTTAGGAATTACACACCTTCACTTACTTCCAGCATTTGATCATCGTTCAATTGATGAAACGAATTTAGATGAAGCACAATTTAACTGGGGTTATGATCCTCAAAATTATAATGTTCCTGAAGGTTCTTATTCAACAGATCCTGAAAATGGTGAAGTTCGTATTAATGAGTTTAAACAAATGGTTCAATCATTACATCAAAATGGAGTTCGTGTTGTAATGGATGTTGTTTATAATCATACAGGTGCAACCGCCGATTCAGATTTTAATAAAATTGTTCCAGGATATTATTATCGTCAAACAACAGATGGTGGATTCTCAAATGGTTCTGGTTGTGGTAATGAAACAGCTTCTGATCGTTCAATGATGCGTAAGTTCATGATTGATTCAGTTACATACTGGGCAACAGAATATAATATTGATGGATTCCGTTTCGATTTAATGGCTTTACATGATATTGACACAATAAATGAAATTCGTAATGCTTTAACTGAAATTGATCCAACAATCATTACTTATGGTGAAGGTTGGGATGCAGGTGGTTCAGCATTAAAACCAACTGAAGCTGCATTAAAAATCTATGCTTCTCAAATGCCAGGAGTTGCGATGTTTAGTGATGATATTCGTGATGGTATAAAAGGTAGCGTGTTTAATGCTGAAGAGCCTGGTTTTGTAAATGGGCAATTTACTTTTGATGAGCGTGTTAAATTTGGTATTGTTGGTGCAACAGAACATTCTCAAATCGATTATAATCGCGTAGCTTTAGCAGGTGGAGCAAGTGGTCCTTGGGCAACTGAGGCAGCTCAATCAATTAACTATGTCTCAGCACACGATAACAACACGCTTTATGATAAATTAATCGCAACTCTTCCAGATGCGGATGAAGAAACAATTAAATTAATGCAAAAGCAAGCAAATGCTATCATATTAACTGCACAAGGTGTTCCTTTCTTACATGCAGGTGTTGAAATGATGCGTACAAAAGATGGAGATCATAATAGTTACAATGCTTCGGATGAAGTTAATCAAATTCATTGGAATTGGAAAAACGAAAATCAAGATGTTTATAATTACTATAAAGGATTAATTTCACTTCGTAGGGCACATCCGGCCTTCCGTATGTCTGCACAAGAAGATATTCAAAATAATTTAACATTCATGGAAGATATTCCTCTTGGAGTTGTTGCTTTCAATTTAGAAAATAATGCAAACGGGGATTCAGCATCAGATATTACAGTTATCCACAATGCTACAGATAGCGAACAAGTCATTTCTTTACCGAAATCTGCAGACTGGCAATTAGTTGTAAATGGTGAGACAGCTGGAACTGAAGTAATTGAAGTTATTAAAGGTGATTCAATAACAGTAACGCCACATTCTTCTTATGTATTAATGATTGATGATTCAATGAATACAACAGAAAACTTTAACCAATTATTATTAATTGCTGGAGCAGCATTACTTGTTATTGCTGGAACAGCTAGTTATATTATTTACGATAAAAAAAAGAAAGCTTCTAAATAATTTCTAAAAGAGACTAGTCGATGAGATTAGTCTCTTTTAATTTTCCTTAAATTTTAATAGATACCTAGACTTTTTTATAACTATTGCTAATAAATGTGTTTCATGTTTTAAGAAGAAACCTGTTATAATGTCGATAGACTGAATTTGACGAGGTGATAATATGTCAGAATTTTTACCAGTAACACACGAGGAAATGAAGGCTCGTGGTTGGGAACAGGCTGACTTCGTTTATATTACGGGTGATGCTTATGTGGATCATCCTTCATTTGGTGCTGCGATTATTACAAGAACACTTGAAGCATATGGTTATAAGGTTTGTATTATTTCACAACCAAATTGGAAAGAGGTTGAAGAGTTTAGACGTTTTGGAAAGCCTCGTTTAGGTTTTTTAATTTCTTCTGGAAATATTGATTCGATGGTCAATCATTATTCGGTATCTAAACGCCGTCGTAAAAAAGATTCTTATACTCCTAATGGGGAAATGGGAAAACGTCCTGACCGTGCAACTATTGTTTATTCTCATATGGCACGTCAAGCTTATCCAGATGTTCCGATTATTGTAGGTGGAATTGAGGCATCTTTACGTCGTCTGGCTCACTATGATTATTGGGATGATAAAGTTCGTCGTTCTTTATTATTAGATGCTAAAGCTGATTTATTACTTTATGGGATGGGCGAAAAAATTATTATTGAGGTTGCTGATGCTTTAAATGCTGGAATTGCAGTTGAAGACTTAGTTTATATTCGTGGATCTGTTTGGAAAACTAAAGATTTAAGTCGTGCTTATGATTACATCATGCTTCCAAGCTACGAAGAAATTGTAGCGGATAAAATGACTTATGCAAAAAGTTTTAATATCCAATATGAGAATACGGATTCAATTGTCGCAAAAACATTAGTTGAGCCTTGCCAAGGTTGGTATGTAGTTCAAAATCCACCAGGTGAACGTTTAACTCAAGAAGAAATGGATTATACGTACGCTCTTCCTTATACAAGAGAATATCACCCAATGTATAAAGAATTAGGACATATTCCAGCAATTGATGAAGTGAAATTTAGTTTAATTTCTAATCGCGGATGTTATGGTGGGTGTAATTTCTGTGCTCTAACCTTCCATCAAGGACGTACCATTCAAACACGTTCTAAAGAATCAATTATTGAGGAAGCTAAGAAGATCACGGAAGATGTTAATTTTAAAGGATATATTCATGATGTTGGAGGACCAACAGCTAATTTCTATGCCCCAAGTTGTGATAAACAAATAACAAAAGGTGTTTGTAAGAAAAAGCAATGTTTACATCCTAATCCATGTAAACAATTAAAAGTAGATCATAGTGAGTATCTTGATCTTCTTCGACAATTAAGAACTTTACCAAATGTGAAGAAAGTATTTGTTCGTTCAGGAATTCGTTATGATTATGTGATGTATGATAAAAATGATGAATTTTTCCATGAATTAGTTGAACATCATGTCAGCGGACAATTAAAAGTGGCCCCTGAGCATGTTTCAGATAAGGTGTTACATTATATGGGGAAACCAACACGTTCTTTATATGATCGATTTGTAAGAAAATATTATGCAATTAATAAAAAGTTAAATAAAGATCAGTACTTAGTGCCATATTTAATGAGTTCACATCCAGGTTGTGATTTACATGGTGCCATTGAATTAGCTGAGTATTTACGTGATATTAATCATCAGCCAGAACAGGTACAAGATTTCTATCCAACACCAGGTACGTTATCCACAACGATGTTCTATACAGGCGTCGATCCTCGTACAATGACACCAGTTTATGTTCCAAAAAATCCTAATGAGAAGGCAATGCAACGTGCCTTAATTCAATATAAAAATCCAAAGAATTATGATTTAGTTTATGAAGCCTTACAAAAAGCCGGACGTTTAGATTTAGTTGGCTATGAACCTGAATGTTTAATTAGACCAGTAAAACCAAAATTACCAGTAAAATCAAGTAAACTAACGACTAAATCAAATCAAAAACAACAAAAAAATTATCAAAAGCCAAGTCATAAAAAGGCTTATGAAGGTGGAAAGAAAAAAAGAAAATCTCGCTAAATTATAAATAACATAAAAGCTTATTAATTTATTAGTTAAAAAACACGTCAATTAAGCCGACGTGTTTTTTTGTCTCTTTTATACTTTAGTAATTGATATACTTTTGGACAAGGATTCTTTATAATGCCCACTATATATGCTATTACACATTTTACAAAATTAAAACTCTCGTTTGCACGAGAGTTTTTAGTATTTTAGAATTCTGCATTTTTAGGTGTACGTGGGAATGGGACTACATCACGGATATTTTCTACTCCTGTGATGTACATGATCATACGTTCAAACCCTAAACCGAATCCAGCATGTTTGACTCCACCATAACGGCGTAAATCTAAATACCAATCTAATTCTTCTTTTGGTACTCCGATTTCGTCCATACGTTGTTCTAGGATTTCTAAACGTTCTTCACGTTGTGAACCACCGATTAATTCACCAACACCTGGTACTAAAAGGTCCATCGCAGCAACAGTTTTTTGATCATCATTTAAACGCATGTAGAAGGCTTTGATATCTTTTGGATAGTCTGTTACGAAAACTGGTGCTTTAAATACTTCATCAGTTAAGTAACGTTCATGTTCTGTTGATAAGTCAATTCCCCAAGATACTGGGTTTTCGAATTTTTTATCAGCTTGTAATAAGATTTCGATTGCTTCTGTATATGGAAGGCGTTTGAAATCAGATGCTGCTACTGCTTTAACACGCTCTAAAACTCCTTTGCTTACGAATTGATTAAAGAATGCCATTTCTTCTGGAGCATGCTCTAATACGTAGTTGATAATATATTTAACCATACCTTCTGCTAAATCCATATCATCTTGTAAGTCAGCAAATGCAATTTCTGGTTCAATCATCCAGAATTCAGCGGCATGGCGTTGAGTATTAGAGTTTTCTGCACGGAATGTTGGTCCGAATGTGTATACATCACGTAAAGCCAATGCGAATGTTTCAGCTTCTAATTGTCCTGATACTGTTAAATTTGTTGATTTAGCGAAGAAGTCTTGTTTGAAATCAACTGCTCCTTCTTCAGTACGTGGAACGTTGTTAAAATCTAATGTTGTCACTTGGAACATTTCTCCCGCACCTTCAGCATCAGATCCCGTGATAATTGGTGTATGAACATAAACGAAATTTTGCTCTTGGAAGTAGCTGTGGATAGCATGAGCAACTAAAGAGCGAACACGGAATACTGCAGCGAATAAGTTTGTGCGTGGGCGTAAGTGTGCAACTTCACGTAAGAATTCACGTGTGTGGCGTTTTGGTTGGATTGGGTAATCTTCAGGACAATCGCCTTCTAAAATTACCTCCTGTGCTTTGATTTCAAATGGTTGTTTAGCATCTGGTGTTGGCACTACTAATCCACGAACTGTGACTGCTGAACCAACACGGAACTTTTGAACTTCTTTAAAGTTTTCTAAGTTTTCCTCATAAACAACTTGGATTGTCTCGAAGAATGAACCATCATTCACCATTAAGAATCCAAATGATTTTTGAGCACGGTTATTACGAACCCATCCGTTTAATTCAACGATTTGGTTAGCATAACGATCTAAGTTTCTAAATAATTGACGTACAACGATTTTTTCCATTAAGAGGTCCTCCTTTTATAATAAATCAATATTTTGTTGCTTGGATATTTCAAAGATATCCACAAATCAAATTAAACTTTAAACTTCTATAATAAGTATTTTTTAAAGAAAAACATACATAATCTAGATTGTCTTAAATTCCTATAGATGAAATTTCAAATGTTTTTTTGAATGTGTGGATAAGTTATTGAGAATCACCTCGGGCAACAAAAAAACAGTCTTCGCCCAAAAGGGACGAATGACTGTTGATCCGCGGTACCACCCTAGTTTAAGAACTAATCTGTTCTTACCCTTTATCTTTAACGCAGGATCTACGACTTAGTCTACTCACAATTTTGCTTTCGGTAAGTAACTCCAAGGTGTTCTTCACTTTCAACGCCATATCAGGCTTCCACCGTCCCTGATTCGCTATAACTTAATTAAAAGCTACTCTCCTTTTCAACGTAAGTATTTACTTAATTAAGATATTATACTGTAAGTCATTATTAGTCAATAATTATCCCCAGAATTATCAAAAAATATATTCTGTCATTTTAGTTTAATTTTTTGAAGTAAAAAATATTCTCGTAAATAGAAAAATTATTCTTTTCATAAAAGCGTTGTGCTTTTTTATTTTGTCATATTGTTTCCAAACAAATTGTATCATTTTGTTCTAAATATTTAAAAAATTTTGTGCTAATTCACTTACTACGATATGACTCTTTAACAAATAATTCGTCAACATATACTATGTCTCCTCCATATTCATTACTCCAATAATTTATAAGTAAGGCATACCCAATTATTTTCCGATGTTGTTTAAAAAGTAGAATTTTGTCGAGTTGTAGACGAATAGGATAGTGTTTAATATTTTTTGAATTTTGTCTAATGATATAGATTGTTGTTGAATCTTATCTTTGTATAATTTTATCATCATATGAAGTAATTCGTTATAATTTGATTGTATATATGGGATTATTTTAAAGTTCGTTAATAGGGACCCTTTACTTGTGTTATAATAACTCATTATATTTTGAATAAAAGGAGTTTTTAAGATGGGAATTATATTAGCTTCTCAGTCTCCAAGACGAAAAGAATTATTAGAGTTAGCGGGAATTGAACATCGTGTGATTGTGAGCCAAGTGGATGAGATATTAGATGAGGATTTAGATGTAGCGGGACAAGTTCAAGATCTTGCGATTCAAAAAGCTTGTGCAGTTGCTGAGTTATTTCCTCAAGAGACAATTATCGGTGCTGATACGATTGTTGTATTTGGTGGAAAGATTTTAGGGAAACCTAAAAATGAAGAAGATGCATTTAATATGCTAAAATCATTATCAGGACGTAAACATCAAGTAATGACTGGAGTCAGTATTATTAATAAAGATAAAGAGTTATTAACAAGTTTCGTTAATATTACCGAAGTAGAATTTTATAATGTAACTGATGAATGGATTTTAAATTATATTCAAAGCGGAGAACCTATGGATAAAGCAGGTTCATATGGAATTCAAGGAAAAGGGTTTGAATTAGTTAAATCTATTTCTGGAGATTATTATAGTGTGATGGGATTACCTATTGCTTCATTAAAACGTACATTAACACATTTAGGTTTAATTTAGGAGTCGGATCGATTTGATCCTTTTTTTTTATAGTTAATATATTATTTATTTAATAATAACTTTAATAATAATGTTTGGGGATAGTGGGGATAAGTGTCTGAAAATGTCGGTTTTCCTATGTTTTTGACTGTGTAAATCTTGTGAATAAGTTGTAGATAAGTGTCGATTATTGTCCACATAGGTGTGAACTTGTTGTAGATAGTTGTTTTTATTTGTCGGTTTTTAGTAATCTAAATTTCAGTGATTTTCCCTGTTATATTTTTAAAATTCGTAGATTTATGATGAAAAATAAGAGATTTTTAATAAAAATGGAATGAGGAAATTTCGACATTTTTTTTAAAATATAATGATTTTATACATTTTAAGATTATTCAGCAAATTTAGAGTTAAAAAGATAGAAAGTAACTAATTTTTTATATAAGATGTGAATTAATACATATTTTAAAGGAATTTGTTTTAATATCTGGGGGTTAAATTTTAATTGAGAAATTTATATTAAGATAAAATTAATTTAATTTAATTCAGATAGCTGGCCATATTCTTTATTAAAGAATATGGATGAATTTTTTTATTTACGACAAAGTTTGATATTATATTATATATTTTTTATTTATAATAATAACAATAATAATAAATGTTGTGAATAATGTGGATAAACGTCTGAAAATGTCGATTTTACCATGTTTATACCTGTGTGTATCTTGTGAATAAGTTGTAGATAAGTGTCGATTATTGTCCACAGAGTTGTTTACAGTGTGTAGATAACTTATTTTATTGTCGAAATTTTAGAATAGAAGCAAGCGGAATTATAACACGAAAATAAGATGCATTTTATTTTAATTTTGAGATATTTTTCCTGTATTAGTGCATAAAAAAAGATTAGAGATAAAACTCTCTAATCTTTTTTATTTACCTAAACAGAATTTACTGAAGAGTTCATCTAGTAACGAATCTCCAATTTCTTCTCCTAGAATTTCTCCAAGTGAATACCAGGCATTTTTTATATCGATTTCTACCATATCCACAAGCATTCCCATTTGCATAGCATTGATGGCATCTTCAATTGAAGTAATGGCTTGTTTTAATTTTGCAATATGGCGTGCATTTGATAAGTAAGTCATATCAGATGAACCAATGTCCCCGATTTCAAACATTTTTTTGATACTATTTTCTAAGACTTCGATTCCTTGCTCAAGTACCATTGATGTTTCTACATACGATGGTAATTCAGAACGTTCAATGTTAGTTTCTAAGTCAGTTTTATTTAAGATGATGATACGATTTTTATCGGCAGTTAATTGTAATAATTCACGATCATCAGCAGTTAATGCTTCATTATTATTTAAAACAAGTAAGACTAATTCGGCTTCATTGATTAATTTCTTAGATTTTTCGACACCAATCGCCTCAACGATATCTTTCGTTTCACGAATTCCAGCTGTATCAATTAAGTTTAAGGTTAATCCCCCGATATTGATATATCCTTCTACTGTGTCGCGTGTTGTTCCAGCAATGTTGGTTACGATAGCTTTTTCTTCGCGCATTAATTGATTGAGAAGGCTCGATTTTCCGACGTTAGGACGCCCGATAATTGCAGTTTTAATTCCATCTCGTAGGATTTTCCCTGTTTTAGCTGTGTCGAGTAGTTTTAACATTTTTTCGTGAATCTCGATTGAACGAGGAAGTAAAATGTCATTCGTCATTTCTTCCACATCATCGTACTCTGGATAGTCGATGTTAACTTCGATGTTAGCAACAATATTTAAAATTTCTTCGCGCATTTCTTTGATTAGGCGAGATACACGTCCATCTAATCCATTTAAAGCAAGTGATAAGGATTGTTCACTTTTGGCGTGAATAATGTCCATGATTGATTCAGCTTGTGCTAAGTCGATACGTCCATTTAAGAACGCACGTTTTGTAAATTCTCCTGGTTCAGCGATTCGTGCACCAGCCACCAATAATAATTCAAGAATTTTATTTGTGACTAAGATTCCACCGTGACAGTTAATTTCAACGACGTCTTCGGCTGTGAATGTTTTAGGTGCTCGCATAACAGAGACTAATACTTCATCGACTTTTTTATTTGTTTCAGGATCATATATAAAACCATAGTTAATGGTATGGCTCGGTACTGTTGTTAAATCTTTACCACGGAATAGTTTATTGGCAATTGGTAAAGCGTCATCTCCACTAACACGAATAATTGAAATGGCACCTTCACCCATTGCGGTTGCAATTCCCGCAATTGTATCTTGTAACATGTGGACACCTCCATTACAGTTATGTTAATTTTATTTAAATTTTATTCTAGATGTATTTATTTTAACACTTTCTCTAAAAAAACGTCAAAATAGACCTCTTTGGAGGTCTATTTATCGTTTATATTTAATCATAATGTATCGGTTCGGATCGGCACCTTCAGACACGGTCTGGATGTGTTTCCAATCAGATAAAGCTTGATGGATTAATCGGCGATCGTATGCATTCATCGGATCAAGTTTAGCATCGATTTTTGTTTGAGTGACTTCTTTAGCAATTTTGCGTGCGAAGTACTCAATTTTTTGGTTGTGTTGTTGTTTATAGCCGTTAATATCCACAAGTACTTTTAAATGAGATTTGGTATATTGATTCACGACTTGGCTAGTTAAGGTTTGAATGGCTTGAAGTGTTTTTCCTTCACGGCCAATAATCATTCCATTGTTATTGCTGTCTATGTTAAATGTGACAGAATGTTGTGCCGAATCTACTTCGACAGTTCCTTCTAAACATAAATCACTAAGTAGTTGAAGAAGATATTTTTTTCCTTCTTCGATTGGATCAAGATTTAATGTGACCTTTGCTTTAACATAGGCTCCAATTCCGAAGATCCCTTTTTTCTCTTCCAATACATGAATCGTCAAATGTTGTTGGTCGTGATGAAAATGATTCTGTGCTGCCACAATGATATCATCCATAACTTTTCCTTCGAATATTTTGGATTTCATCTAAATCACTTCTTTCTTTGAAATATTTCCGACCAACGTTTGAATCCATGCTATGAATGTCTGCCAGTTTTTATTTCAACAGATGGTCGACACGTCCTAATACAATTGTAATCCTTTTTATTTTGGAATAATATCCATTTTTTTATATAGTTGTTCTAATTTTTCTTTAAAAGTTGCATAGTCTAAATCTTTTACGCCTTTACGAGCGATTACGAAGTAATCATAATCTGGATTCATTTCATGCTTATGTTCAGTTGTGACGTTACGGATGTAGCGTTTGATTTTATTACGTTCAAAGGCTTTTCCGATTTTTTTCCCAACTGAGATTGCAATTCTGAAGTTGTCAGTCTCTTTATTGGCATACTTATATACAATAAAGTAAGGATTCGCTTTTGAACGTCCTCGTTTCATGACTTGTTCAATTTCTTGACTTTTTTTAATTCGATAACTTTTTTGCATGTTCTCACCCGCTATATTTTTTTAGCTAGTAAAAAGACCACTTTAAAGAGTGGTCTTATGCACATAACACTTTTCTACCTTTTTTACGACGACGAGCTAAAACATTGCGTCCTCCTGGTGTTGCCATACGAGCGCGGAAACCATGAGTTTTTGCACGTTTACGTTTGTTTGGTTGCCAAGTACGTTTCATCTATAACACCTCCTAAGAGTTTTATACCATAGCATAGTTCAATATTATAGTGAATCATCACTATAAAGTCAATCATTACTTTTTGGATATATGTGTATCCAAAAGTTATCCATTGTGGATATGTGAATATAGATGAGTTATACACCACTTAACTTTTTTATTCCACAATATTATTCACAATTCGACACGGTGTTTATACCTTACTCTGTGGATATTGGGGATAAATGTGAAAAACGTTGATATTATCAATAAAATTGCTGTGAGTTATCCACTGTCGATTGTCGAAAAGTGTAGGAGTTTGTTAAATGATATCACATATCCACAAGCATGTTTATAACTTTTTGTTGATTTTTTGAACATTGTGGACTTTTTTAATATTTTGTTATGCTATAATGTTGATAGAAGAGACTTTAGGATGAGGTGTATGCGGTGGAAAAATATCAACGAATATGGGATGATGCTATTGATCGATTAAAATCGAATATTTCTCAACAATCTTTTGATATGTTCTTTAGCACTCCAAAGAAAGTGTATAAAGTTAAAAATAATAAAATGTATGTTGTGGTTCAAAATAATCACGAACAATTTATGCTAGATAAATTTTATTTAAAAGAAGTTGTTGAAATGATTGCTGAAGTATCAGGTTTCAACTACGATGTTAAATTTATTACGAATGATTATGTAAAAAATGATCAGCAAGCATTTGATTTAACCAAACCCGATCCTAATCTTCCAAAATATTATCGTGGAAACTTAAATACGACGTATACGTTTGATCGCTTTGTTGCGGGGAAAAGCAATCGTTTAGCGTATATGATTGCTTTACAGGTTGCAGAACGTCCAGGAGAAGTTGCCAATCCACTTTATATTTTCGGTGGGGTAGGTCTAGGAAAGACACATTTAATGCAAGCAATTGGAAATTTCATTTTAGATGATAATCCTTCATCTCGAATTTTATATTGTACATCAGAGAAGTTTATTGATGATTATCGTCATGCGACGCTAGATAATAATTTTGAAGCATTTAAAGAAAAGTATCGTAATATTGATGTTTTATTAATTGATGATATTCAGTTTTTATCTAAAAAAGAACAAACACAAACTGAGTTTTTCAATACGTTCAATGAACTTTATAATAATAATAAGCAAATTGTTATTACATCAGATCGTCCAGCATCTGATTTAAAAGATATCATGGATCGTTTAACTTCACGTTTTGAATGGGGATTGCAAGCTGATATTCAAATTCCAGATACGCAAACGCGCATCGAGATCATGAAGAAAAAATTGGCCGGAGAAAATATTAATCTAGAAGAATTCCCAGAGGAAGTTTTAGAATTTATCGCAAGTAAGTTTAATAGTAATGTTCGTACATTAGAAGGGGCATTGAAACGATTGATTTTTTATGCGACAATTAATAATTCAGACTTTACGATTGAACTGGCAAATGAAGCGTTAAGAGATCTATTTAAAGCAGAGCAAAAAAATTCAAAAGTAGATGTGAATAACATTATTAAAGAAGTCGGAGCGTACTACGATGTGTCGGTTGCTGACATTTTATCGAAAAAACGTAAGAAAAATATTGCGTATGCTCGACAAGTTGCGATGTTTTTAACACGTGAATTAACGGGAAGCTCGTTCCCAAAAATCGGGGAAGCTTTTAGCGGACGAGATCACACAACGATTATGCATGGTTGTGAAAAGATTGAAAAAGAGCTTAAAGAAAGTGATGAACTTAAAAAAGCAATTAGCGATTTAAAACAAGTTCTATCTTAACTTATAAACAGGTAAGTGGAGAGAAAATGACGGTTTATCTACACACTATCCACAAGTTATCCACAAGGCTAAAACCTCAATTTTATGATGTTTTTAGTCATTATCCCCTATATCCACAAAATTTATTACTAAAAAGATTATTAAAAAGCTATAATATATAATTATATAGGAGTGATTAAGTTGAAAATTAAAGTTGATCGTCAATTGTTACTAACCCAGCTGTCGTATATTAGCAAGGCAATTCCTACAAAGACACCACTTCCAGTGTTAACAGGGATTAAGTTTGTTGTTGCAGAAGAAGGTCTTTACTTAACAACGAGTGATTCAGATATTACGATTAATACTTTTTTACCGTTAGAGGTAAACGATACGCAAGTGATTCAAATTGATTCTGTCGGATCAATCATTATTCCAGGGAAATATTTTATTGAAATTATTAAAAAATTAAATGGTGACAATATCGAAATCAGTACATTTGAAGGAAATTATGTCACAATTAAATGTGGACGAAGTGAGTATACGTTAAATGGATTTGATGTGACTCAATATCCAAATATTGAGTTAATCAAACATGATAATCCAATTCATTTAGAAAAACAATTATTAAAAACGATTATTCGTCAAACGGTATTCTCAACAGCAAATAGTGAAAACCGTCCAGTGTTAACAGGGGTTAATTTCCGTTATGATGCAGATGAGTTAATGTGTGTAGCAACAGATAGCTTCCGTTTATCGAAAAAGCTTGTTCCGTTAAACAAGTTACATGAACCATTTAACATTGTTATTCCAGGACGTAGTTTAATCGAGTTATCAAAAATTTTAGATGATTCTCATGAATCAGTGGATGTCTATTTAGCAAATAATCAAATTTTATTCCAAATTGGAAATATTTCATTCCAATCTCGTTTATTAGATGGGATTTATCCAGAAACAAAAGAATTCGTTCCAACGACATTCGGGATTGAAATCAAAGCAAATTATCATGAATTATATAATGCATTTGATCGTGCTGCTTTAATTGCACGTGATCAAGTTTCAAATGTTGTTAAATTAAATATTTTACCTGAAGAAGGTAAGTTATTAATTACAGCAAATTCTCCAGAGGTTGGAAAAGTTGAAGAAGAAGTTCAAGTTGAAATGATTTCAGGTGGAGAATTACGTATTGCATGTAGTGCTTTATTTATCATCGATGCTTTAAAGGCAATCAATAATTCAGATGTAATTATGAGTTTCAATGGTGATATGCGTCCATTTATTTTACGTGATCAATACGATGAAACAACAATTCAATTAATTGTTCCAGTTCGTATGGAGTAGTTAAGAGCCGCTAGGCTCTTTTTTTTGTGTGGATAAATGAACAGTTATACACAGGCTAGTGGAATACATTTGATAAGTTTCGACAAACTATGCAAAAGTTCGCTAATGATTAATCATAAAATTAGTTCAAATTAGAAGAAAGAGCTTGTGGATAAGATGGATAACTTTTGGTGAATCTCCCCTACAAGGAAATATCTCGTTAAAAAGAGGTCAATTGTAAGGAGGATTTCTATGCTCATATATGGGAATTAGTGCGGATCATTGCCCTTGAAAAATCAGGTAAAACTTGATACGCCAGACTCAACAATTGAAGTGATTCATCATGTTTTATTGTCTATTTTAGACGTAGGATTTAATGGAATTTTTGTGGTGATTTTAACTTGAGTAGAAGTGGTGCGAACTATATCCACAAGATATTTGTTTTTTTTTACATAAGGTGATTGGAGATATAACTTGAATGTATTGTTTCAGAAGAAATTGGTATGGTTAGTCATTGGAGCGTTCGAGTTTAAATGAAAGAAAATCTCCAGTTCAGGGGATTTTTTTGTTAAAAAAAGACCAACTACAAGAGTTGGTCGGAGTAATCAAGTTATGATTTTTTTGTTGCCTGAATAAATTTTTTGATGACTGAATCACCTGAGTAGTTCAAGACTCCATTTTTGTAAACACGTGCTCCAAATGTTAGAATCACGACGATCACAACAATGTTTAAGGCAATTGAAAGCCAAATCATTGGGGTTGATACGGTCATTGTAGCGACGCGAAGTGGCATGATATAAGGTGAAATGAATGGAATCATGGACATGATTTTGATAAAGGGTGCCTCAGGTGCAGTCATTCCAAAGATTCCGATGTAGAATGAAACGAGTCCAATGACCATGATAGGTGAAATGGCGATTTGATATTCTTCCACAGAACTGATAATTGAGCTTAAAATGAGTACACTTACGAGATAGACTAGGTAAGCAACGATAGCAAAAATAATGATGTAAATAACGATTTTTGCTTGTTCGGGAGAAATCATGACTGAGACCGTATCAAGTACTTCGGTAGGCAAACTCTTTAGCATGTATTGAATTGAAATAGTGAATAAGACCATGAAAATGGTAAGTTGCGTTAAGGCGTATAAGCTGTTATACACAATTTTTCCGTAAAGTTGTTTGATTGGCGAAATGGAAGTAATAATAATTTCCATGACTCTTGATGTTTTCTCTTCCATGATTTCTTGACCGGCATAGACCGAGTAAAGATATGAAAATAAGAAGATGAGGATAATGGCAATATAAGCTATGGCTAAGTTGCCCATTGATTCCTCAGCGGTTTGTGCATTTTCATCTAATGAGATTTTTTCCATTGAGAAGTTTTGATTGAGTAAATTAACTTGCTCTTGAGTCAGCTTCGCCGATTTCATAGCAATTTGCTTGTTATAACCTGAAAGAACTTGCTCTCCAATGGTGTAGTAAGAGCTGTTAGAAAAATCTTTGGCCACATAGGTTGCACTAAGGAGATTTTGTTCATTGTAGTTGATGATGAAATAGGCTGAGATATCCCCATCTTCGACTTTTTGGTTAAGAACGTCTTCTGACTCAGTCCCTTGTTCTAAGATCACTTCAGGTAATAAATTATTAAAATCTTTTTGAAATTGTGAATAGAGTTGATTTGTTTCATCCACAATATAAATTGTTTCAGAGTAATCAAAAGTTTCATTAAAAAATTTAACGATGGATCCGAGTTGGCTGATGAGTAATCCAACAATGATTAGAAAGATATTAAATCCAATAAAAGCTTTACTTTTAATTTTACGTAAATAGTTATACAAAACATAATTCCAAAACTTACTACTCTTCATAGGCTTGTCCCACCTTTTCAATAAAAATTTCATGTAGTGATGGCTCACACACGAGGAATTTTTCAATGGAATGTTCAGGTTTTAAAGCATTGAAGATGGTTGAGGTATGCTGTTTATGATCAATTCGGACGCACCAATCGTCTTGCTGGCGAGTCACCTCAACGACATGAGGAATTGATTTTAAGTAATCGGCATCAAGCTTTCCTTGAATTAAAATCGTTCTTGCATTGTAACTTTGTTTAATTTCTTTGAGTTGGCCTTGTAAAACGGTGCGTCCTTTGCGAAGAATTGTTAGACGATCGCAGAGGGTTTCAATATGTTCCATTCTATGAGAAGAGAAGATAATTGTTTTTCCTTGGTTTTTAAAGTTAATAATTTCTTCTTTCATCATTTCCAGATTAATAGGATCAAGACCAGTGAAGGGTTCATCTAAAATAATGAGTTCGGGATTGTGGATAACGGCGCAAATAAATTGAACTTTTTGTTGATTACCTTTTGATAATTCTTTAATTTTTTTGTTTTTATAGTCGGAGATATTAAATTTTTCAAGCCACGCATCTAGTTCTTTTTCAGTTTTATCTTCAGACATTCCTTTTAGCATGGCTAAATAGCTAACTTGTGTTTTAACCGTTAATTTTTGAAGTAGTGCTCGTTCTTCAGGTAAATAACCGAGAAGATCATTAATTGATTCATTCATCTTCTGACCGTCCCACGTAATTTCACCAGACGTCTGCTCATAAAGACCTAAAATCATACGAAAGGTTGTGGTTTTTCCAGCTCCATTCGCGCCAAGTAAACCATAAATTTCTCCTTTTTGAAGACTAAGATTTAAATCCACGACGGCATGTGTATCATGAAAAATCTTATTCACATTCTTTAAAACTAGCATGCAAGTCTCCCCCCTGTTGTCATAATAAAAGTTCAAATCGAATGAGTATACGACATTGATATGTCTATTATGATATATACCGTTTTGAATAACAACTTTTTTCTGTTACAAAAACTGGATATTGAATAATGATTTTCATTTTTAATTTAAAAATGTAGGAAAAAAGCTAAAAAGTTGTTTTATATTATCGATTTTTGTTTACTATTTTATACACAGATGTTATTTTTATTGTTTATTGTCGAGTTTTAGATGTAAAATAAGAATAGTCTTTTGATAGAGTTGAAGTTTATTTGTTTACTGTAAGGAGTGAGCTTTATGATATATGATGTAATCGTCGTAGGTGGAGGGCATGCCGGAATTGAAGCAGCTCTTGCTCCAGCACGAATGGGTTGCAAAACGTTAATGGTAACTGGAGATATTAATCGTATTGGACATATGCCATGTAATCCAGCCATCGGTGGACCAGCGAAAGGAATCGTAGTTCGTGAGATTGATGCTTTAGGTGGAGAAATGGGTGTTAATACAGATAAAACGCATATTCAAATGCGTATGTTAAACACAGGGAAAGGTCCAGCGGTTCGTGCACTTCGTGCTCAAGCAGATAAAGTGGAATACCCTCGTGAGATGCAAAAAACAGTTTTAGCACAAGAAAATTTAGACGTTAAAGAAGCAATTGTGGATAAGTTAATTGTTGAAGACGCAGAAGTGAAGGGAATTCAGTTAGAAACTGGGGAACAAATTTTCTCAAAAACGGTTATTTTAACAACAGGAACTTACATGCATTCAAAAGTTATGATTAGTGATGAGATTACGTTAAGTGGCCCAGATGGTGCGAAGACCTCATTAGGATTATCTCAACACTTAAAAGATTTAGGGTTTGAATTATTCCGTTTAAAAACAGGAACACCACCTCGTGTTGCAGCGGATAGTGTTGATTTCTCTAAAACAGAAATTCAACCTGGGGATGACGTCATTCGTGCGTTTAGTTTTGACACTAAAGATCATTTACCACTTGAAGATCAAGTGCCATGTTATTTAACTTATACAGGTGAAGAAACACATCGTATTATTATGGATAACTTAGAGCGTTCGTCAATGTATTCTGGAGTGGTTGAAGGGGTTGGGCCACGTTATTGTCCATCAATTGAGGATAAAATTGTTCGTTTTAATGATAAGCCTCGTCATCAAATCTTTTTAGAGCCAGAAAGTAAACACATCCCTGAAATTTATGTTCAAGGGTTCTCAAGTAGTTTACCACGCGATGTTCAAGAGCAAATGATTCGTACGATTCCAGGTCTTGAAAATTGCCGCATTGTTAAATATGCGTACGCTATTGAGTATGATGCGATTAAGCCTGTCCAATTATGGCCATCATTAGAAACTAAATTAGTTAAAAACTTATATAGTGCTGGACAAATTAACGGAACAAGTGGATATGAAGAAGCAGCGGGTCAAGGAATCATGGCTGGAATTAATGCTGCCCTTCGTGTTCAAGGAAAAGATCCATTAATTTTAAAACGTAGTGAAGCTTATATTGGGGTATTAATTGATGATCTAGTTACAAAAGGAACATTAGAACCTTATCGTTTATTAACTTCTCGTGCGGAGTATCGTTTATTATTACGTCATGATAATGCTGATTTGCGTTTACGTGAATATGGTCGTCAAGTAGGGTTAATTAATGATGAAAAATACGCAGCATTCTTAGATAAAAAAGCTGAGATTGCAGCAGAAAAAGAACGTTTATCTGAAATTAAAATTACACCTAAAGGAAATACTAATGAGTATTTAGCGACAATTCCATCATCACCATTAAAGGATGGAATTACGGCATTAGAATTATTAAAACGTCCAGAGATTACTTATGAACATATCCACAACTTAATTGAAGAGAAAAATGAATCAATTTCTGCTGAAGCAATTGAGCAATTAGAAATTCAAGTTAAGTATGAAGGATATATTAATAAGGCTCTTCAACAAGTAGAAAAAGTTCAAAAAGTTGAAGAGAAAAAAATCCCGGATCATATCGATTACGATGATGTGCCAAACTTAGCGATTGAAGCAAAACAAAAGTTAAAAGACATTCGACCATTAACGATTGGTCAAGCAAGTCGTATTTCAGGGGTAAATCCAGCGGATATTTCAATTTTAATGGTTTACATTGAATCAGGACGTGCAAATAAAGTAAGTGAATAATAAATCAGAGTTAAGAGAGGAGACTTTCTTAACTCTTTATGTAGTAAGGAGTGGAAGATATGACACCGGAACAATTTTATGACAAGGTAAAAGAATTTGGAATTGAGTTAACTGAAGAACAAAAATGGCAGTTACATCGTTATTATGAATTATTAGTTGAGTGGAACGAGAAAATGAACTTAACTGGAATTACAGAAGTAAATGAAGTTTATTTAAAGCATTTCTATGATTCGTTACTTGGCTTTTTAATGTTTGAAGATATCCACAACTGCAAAACATTATGTGATGTTGGATCAGGAGCTGGATTCCCAGCTTTACCTGTTAAAATCGTTTTTCCACATTTAAAGATGGATTTAGTCGATTCCCTAGGAAAACGCGTTAATTTCTTAAATCATGTCATTGCAGAAACGAAGCTTGAAAATATTAAAGCGTATCATTCACGTGCGGAAGAATATGCATCGAAGCATCGTGAATCATTTGATATCGTCACAGCTCGTGCAGTTGCTCGTTTAAATATTTTATCTGAGTTATGTGTCCCATTAGTTAAAGAAGGTGGATATTTCATTGCGTTAAAAGGACAAACAGGTGATGAAGAATTAGTAGAGTCAAAACGTGCCTTAGATACATTTGGTGTAGAAATCATTGATGTGAAGCATGTTGAGTTACCGGAAGAAGCGGGATCACGCACTAATATTTATACAAAAAAATACAAGAAGACGCCGAATAAGTATCCTCGAGCTTATGGTCAAATCAAAAATAAACCATTAAAATAGCATTAAATGTCACCGGCAGGGACATTACTATAGAAATTCTAGAAAAAAGAAGAAAAATACGCTATAATTTAAACATTAAGATTGATTTTCGATTTTTATTATAAGGGGGATATAGGGTGTTTAACATTTTTTCACGAGATGATTCACGTAATCAGCCAAAAGATGAAGTAACTCAATTGCCTATCTCAAAAATCGTTCCGAATAAATATCAACCACGAAATATTTTTAATGATGAAAAAATTTTGGAATTATCAGAATCTATCAAAGAACATGGTGTGATTCAACCGATTGTTGTTCGTAAGTTTAAAGAGGGTTATGAAATTATTGCGGGAGAAAGACGTTATCGTGCATCTAAGTTAATTGGACTAGATAAAGTTCCTGCGATTGTCCGAGACTATGATGATAAGCAATCAGCTTCTATTGCAATTGTTGAGAATATTCAGCGAGAGGATTTAACTGCAATCGAAGAAGCATTAGCTTATAAACAGTTGATTGATTTACATGGGATTACTCAAGCTGCATTAGCAAAGCAAATGGGAAAATCTCAATCAACAGTCGCAAATAAAATTCGTTTATTAAATTTATCTGAGCATGTTCAACAAGCAGTTTTAGAGCGTAAAGTGACAGAACGTCATGCGCGTGCATTATTATTAGTTAAAGATGAAGAACTGCAATTCCAACTTTTAGAGAAGATTATTGAGAAGGATTTAAATGTTTCAGAAACTGAGCGTTTAATTGATGAAACGTTAAATCCAAAAGAGAAAGCAGTAAAACCACAAACGATTTCTCGTATGCCAAGAGATTGTCGTATTGCCATGAATACTTTTAAACAAGCTATTATGATGGTTGAAAAAACAGGTATGAGAGTCGAACATGAAACTGAAGAGTTAGATGACTCATATGTGATTAAAATTTCATTACCCAAACATAAACATTAATAAAAAGAGAAAAGACAGGCGATTGAATGCCTGTCGTTTTTCTTTGTTGTGGATAAATTAGAGGAGATCAGAAAATGAGAGTTACAGTTAGTTCGTGTTTGTTAGGGATAGACTGCAGATATTGTGGAGATGGTTATCCACAAGAAGGAATTTTGAAATTAATTAAGGACCATCAAGTGATTCCATTATGTCCTGAACAATTAGGGAGTTACCTATTATTCTACGGCAATCAGTTGAATTGGTGAATGGGCGTGCTGTGGATAAGTTTAGATGTGATATGACGGAGTAGTTTTCGAAAGGGGCAGAAGAGGTTGATAAGATTGCTCATTTATTTGAAGTTAAGGTTGGAATTTTAAAAAGTAATAGTTCATCGTGTGGTTGTGGATAAGTTTATGATGGAACATTTAGTGGTCAATTAACGAGTGGCGATGGAATGACAGCCCGTTTATTGAAGAAATCGGATATTAAAATTTATAATGAGGATAATTTCAAGAAAGCTTTCTAATATTAAGTTTTCTACGACATTTTTCACCACCTATTTAATAAAAAAATCGAAGTTTGTAAATAATAATCACTAATAAGATTAGTCATTTCAAAAAGTTCAAAATTTACTGATCAAGCGCCAAATTTATTTTTCATAACCTATCATTTCGTGGTAAAATATTAACAAGTATGACTTTAGGAGGGTTAATATGGGGAAAATTATCGCTATAACGAACCAAAAAGGTGGAGTTGGTAAGACGACATCTAGTATTAACTTATCAGCATCCTTGGCTTACTTGGGTCATAAAGTATTACTTGTTGATATGGATCCCCAAGCTAACGCCTCTACTGGTATTGGTGTTTATAAAGGCGATGCTGAGTTAACTGTTTTTGATTTATTGGTGGATGAAATTCCAACTAATCAAGTAATTTTAAAAACGAATGAAGAAAATTTATTTTTAATTCCATCGTCTCAAGAATTAGCAGGATTTGAGTCGATGATTGTCATGGAAAAAGACCGTGAGTTTAAGTTATTACCAAAACTTGAACAAGTCAAAGAATATTTTGATTATATTATTATCGATTGTCCACCATCACTTGGACTTTTGACAATTAATGCGTTATCTGCAGCAGATTCGACATTGATTCCAGTACAATGTGAGTATTATGCATTAGAGGGATTAACACAATTATTAAATACAATTCGTATTGTTCAACGCCGTTTAAATCGAAATTTATCGATTGAAGGGGTGTTATTAACAATGCTTGATCGCCGTACTCGTTTAGGATTAGATGTAATCAATGAAGTTAAATTATATTTCAAAGAGAAAGTGTTTAATACTATTATTCCACGTTTAGTTCGTTTAAGTGAGGCGCCATCATTCGGAAAGTCAATTATTGCTTATGATCAAAAATCGTCAGCTGCTCAATTTTACATTGATTTAGCTAAAGAGGTGGTTAAAAATAATGTCGACTAATAGATTAGGAAGAGGTTTAGGTGCACTATTTCAAGAGCATGATATTGAGAGTCTTGAATCGTTTGAGCAAGTCAAAGAAGGGGAAGTGATTCACCAATTAGAGGTGAAGAGTTTAAGACCTAACCCATATCAACCACGAAAGTATTTTGATGAGAATAAGATTAAAGAATTAGCGATGTCAATTAAAGAACATGGTGTGTTCCAACCTATTATCGTTAAAAAAGATATTAAAGGTTATATTATTATTGCAGGGGAGCGCCGATTTAGAGCTGCTCAAAAAGCGGGATTACCAACTATTCCAGCAATCATTCGTGAGTTTAATGATCATTTAATGATGGAATATGCATTAATTGAAAATTTACAACGTGAAGATTTAACAGCCATTGAGGAAGCCGAAGCTTATCGTCTGTTAATGCAAAAATTAGATTTAACTCAAGAGCGCTTAGGTGAACGTCTTGGAAAGAGTCGTGCCTACATTGCCAATACGATGCGTTTATTACAGTTACCACGCTCTGTGCAAGATGATATTGAAAATGGTGTCATTTCAGTTGGACATGGAAAAGTATTAGCTGGGTTAAAAGATGAAGAATTAATTTTAAAGTTTACGAATATTATTAAAGAAAAACAAATTTCAGTGCGTGAGTTAGAAGATTTAGTAAAACAAGTTGGAACGGCTCAAGCTGAAGAAGATAAAAAGACGAAAAGAGAAGTAAACCCCCATTTAGAGTACGTGGAGTCGAATTTGAAATCGTATTTTGGAACGAAAGTCAAACTTAAAGAAAAGAATGGGAAAGGTCAAATCATTATTGATTATATGACTATGGATGATTTAAATCGTTTACTCGAGAAGATGGGTTTAGAATAAAAACTAAGGAGTGAGCTATTTGAATTTATTATTTTTATCAAATGTATTAGCTGATAAAATTCAGAACTTTTTGGCAACAGATCAGTTAAATACTTTTTTAATCAATGCTGGATTTAAAATTGTTAGTGTTATTTTAATCCTTGTAATTATGTCAATCGTCAGAAAACTCGGTAAGAATATGATTAAAAAAGCATTTGCCGTGAATATTGAACGTATTCAAAAAGTAACGGGAGGAACGGAAAGACGAAAAGAGACGTTTGAAAGTTTAGCTCTTAATATTTGGCGTTATGCGGTGAATATTGTTTTAATTTTATGGTTATTATCGGTTTTTGTCTCATTAGATAAGTTATTAGTCGCTTCAAGTGCACTTGTTGTGGTCATTGGATTTGCGGCAAAGAGTATGCTTGATGATATCACCATGGGATTCTTTATTATTTTTGAAGATTTATTTTCAGTTGGAGATTTTATCGAAATTGATGGAAATACCGGAACAGTTACAGAAATCGGATTACGTTCAGTTAAAATTCGTGTTTTAACGGGTGAAATCGTGATTATTCCAAATGGGAATATTGGAAAAGTTATTAACCATTCGGTCTCAAATGGTCAAGCGGTATTAGATATCGGAATCGCCTATGAGGCGGATCTTGATAAGGCGATTTCAGTTTTACAGAAGGTTGCGTCAGAAGCTTTTAATCAATATGACGATATCCTTCAAGTTCCTCAAGTTTTAGGGGTACAGGAATTAGCAGATTCAGCTGTGGTGATTCGTATGATAGCTGAAGTCTCACCACTTCAACAGTGGCACATTCAACGTGAATTACGTCGCTTAATCAAGTTGACGTTTGACCGAGAGAATATTGAAATCCCTTACTCTAAAATGATGGTTTATCAAAAGAATGAAGGGAGTCCATCTCATGAATAATGTGACATTTGGTTTAAATGATATTGTTGAGATGAAAAAGCCACATCCTTGTGGCACAAATCGTTGGCAAGTGGTCCGTTTAGGAGCAGATATCAAGATTAAATGTTGTCATTGTGAGCGTATGTTAATGATGCCACGACCTGAATTTAAGAAAAAGATGAAGAAGGTTTTAGAGTCAGCACAAGAGAGTGAAAATATCTAATTTTAAAACTGGAAAAAAAGCGTTGAAATCAATGGATTTCAACGCTTTTTATTTGGGATTAACGTATTAAAAAAATGTAAATTATGCTATAATATATATAGAAAGAAAAAGGTGATTAGCATGCGAACTGAAGTATTTATTACAAGTGAATTTATTACTCTTGGACAGTTTTTAAAGTTCGAGAATCTTATTGAAAGTGGTGGAAGTGTAAAGTTCTTCTTAGAAGAAATTCCTGTCTTTATTAACAACGAGCAAGATAACCGCCGTGGTCGTAAACTTTATCCTGGAGATGTGGTTTCGATTGAAGAATTTGGTGAGTTTATCATTGTAGCTGAGTAGTAAAGGAGATTATCATTGTTTATCAATCGATTGTCACTTAAACAGTTTAGAAATTATCAAGATGCTTGTGTAGAGTTTAAGAAGAATATCAATATCATCATCGGAAATAATGCACAAGGAAAGACGAGCTTGATTGAATCAATTTACGTGTTATCGACGACAAAGTCGCATCGAACAAGTAAAGATTCACAGCTGATTTTATTTAATGAAGACTTTGCCCGTATTGAGGCAGATATTACGCGAGAACGGGATGATTTGCATTTATCTTTAGTTATTTCTAAAAAAGGTAAGAAGGCAAGTTATAATGGAATCGATCAAAAGAAATTAAGTGAGTATGTCGGTAAGCTTATTGTGGTGATGTTTGCACCTGAGGATTTATCGCTAGTTAAAGGTGGACCACAGTATCGTCGACGCTTTATGGATATGGAGATTGGACAGTTATCCCCAACTTACTTATTTCATTTAGGACAGTATTCGAAATTGTTAAAGCAACGTAATGAGTTATTGAAACAGCTTCGTATGAATCGCTCGAATGATTTGCTTTTAGATGTCATTACAGAGCAATTAGTGCCTCATGCGGTTTATGTGCTAAATAGTCGGATTGAGTTCTTAAAGAAGCTTGAGAGTTTTTCGAAAAAAGTTCATGGTGAGATTTCAAATCAATTAGAAGAAATAGGTTTAGATTATATCAATTCATTTAAGAACCTTGAGTTAAATGAAGAAACAATTTTACAGAAATATAAAGATTTATATGATCAGGATATTCAATTAGGATCAACTAGTTTAGGCCCTCATCGAGATGACTTTAGTGTTTCAATTAATGGTGTGAATACACATCAGTTTGGCTCACAAGGTCAACAACGAACAGCTTCGTTATCGATGAAGTTAGCTGAAATCGAGTTGATTTATTCTGTTTTAAATGAGTATCCCATTTTATTGTTAGACGATGTTTTAAGTGAATTAGATGATGCACGTCAAACACAGCTATTAAATACGATAAAAAATAAAGTTCAAACCTTTATAACGACAACGAATATTGATGGAATCGATGAAAATGTCATTGAACTGGCTGATATTTTTACCATTAATAACGCGAAGATTAGGATAGGTGATAAGAATGACGCAAGAAGTATCGAAAACACAACAGTATGATGCTAGTAATATTCAAGTATTAGAGGGTCTTGAAGCGGTTCGTAAGCGCCCTGGGATGTATATCGGTTCAACAAGTGGCCGTGGATTACACCATTTAGTTTGGGAAATTGTTGATAACTCAATCGATGAGGCATTAGCTGGATACTGTACAGAAATTAATGTTGCAATTACTGAAGATAATGAAATCATCGTTAAAGATAATGGACGTGGGATTCCAGTTGATATTCATAAACAAACTGGAAAATCAACAGTTGAGACAGTTTATACGGTTTTACATGCCGGAGGAAAATTCGGTGGTGGCGGATATAAAGTTTCTGGGGGATTACATGGTGTAGGTGCCTCTGTAGTAAATGCCTTATCTGAACACTTAGAAGTAACAGTAAGTCGTAATGGTAAAAAGTATTTCCAACAGTTTGAAAAAGGAAATCCAAGTGATGAATTACACATCATTGGTGAATCTGATTCTACTGGTACTGAGGTTAAGTTTAAACCGGATCCAACTATTTTCACAGAAACGACAGTTTATGACTATGATATTTTACGCAACCGTATTCGTGAGTTAGCCTTTTTAAACAAAGGATTAAAAATTACATTAGAAGATCTTCGTTCAGATAAACCACAACGCCATGAGTTCCATTATGAAGGTGGAATTAGTGAGTATGTACGCTTCTTAAATAAGAATAAAGAAGTCATTCATGAAGAAGTGATTCATGTTGAAGGTGAGCGCGATGGAATTAGTGTTGAAATCGCGATGCAATATAATACAGGTGTAGCTGGAAATATTTATTCGTTTGCGAATAACATTAATACGCACGAGGGTGGAACGCATGAAGCGGGATTCCGTGCCGCATTAACTCGTATTATTAACAGTTATGCGAAAAAATTAAATTTATTAAAAGGTGACGATGCATTAATCGGGGAAGATATTCGTGAAGGATTAACAGCGATTATTTCTGCGAAGCATCCAGATCCACAGTTTGAGGGACAAACAAAAACGAAGTTAGGAAATAGCGAAGTTCGTCGTATTGCGGATAATATTTTCTCTGAAGGATTTGAACGTTTCTTGATGGAGAATCCACAAGCAGCTAAAATCATTATTGATAAAGCATTAATGGCGGCTCGTGCTCGTATGGCTGCAAAACGTGCGCGTGAGATGGTACGTCGTAAGTCTCCACTTGAATCATTAGGATTTAAGAGCAAGTTAGCCGATTGTCAGTCACGTGATGCGAATATTTCTGAATTATTTATCGTCGAGGGAGATTCTGCCGGAGGATCAGCAAAACAAGGTCGAGATAATAAATTCCAAGCAATTTTACCTCTTCGTGGTAAGGTTTTAAATGTTGAAAAAGCTCGTATTGATAAAGTTTATGCGAATAACGAAATTAAAAGTATGATCCATGCGATTGGAACAGGTGTTGGAGATGAATTTGATATCGAGAAAGCTCGTTATCATAAAGTGGTTATCATGACCGATGCCGATGTCGATGGAGCACATATTCGTACGTTATTATTAACATTCTTCTACCGTTATATGAGACCTTTAGTAGAGCATGGGTATGTCTATATTGCGCAACCTCCTTTATATAAAGTTTCTCAAGGAAAAAAGGTAGAATATGCTTATGATGAAAAACAATTAGAAGAGATTATGTCTAGTTTAGCAGCAACGCCTCGTCCAAATGTTCAACGTTACAAAGGGCTTGGAGAGATGAATGCTGAGCAGTTATGGGAAACAACAATGGATCCAGAAGTACGTACATTATTACAGGTTACTCTTGAGGATGCTGTTGAAGCTGATGAAATTTTTGATATTTTAATGGGTGATCGCGTAGAGCCACGTCGAGAATTTATAGATGCTAATGCTAAATACGTTAAAAACCTAGACTACTAATTTGAAGCAATCACATCTATAAGGAGGAACGAAAATGTCTGCATATGATCAAATTAAACCGCATAATATTGCTAAAGAGATGAGAACTTCATTCATCGATTATGCGATGAGTGTTATCGTATCACGTGCCTTACCAGATGTTCGTGACGGGTTAAAGCCTGTTCACCGTCGTATTTTGTATTCGATGAATGATTTAGGGATGCACAGTGATAAGCCATATAAGAAGTCTGCTCGTATCGTCGGGGACGTTATTGCCAAATATCACCCTCATGGGGATTCATCAGTTTATGATGCAATGGTACGTATGGCACAGGATTTTAGTTATCGCTATCCATTAGTAGATGGACATGGAAACTTCGGTTCAATTGACGGTGATGGAGCGGCCGCTATGCGTTATACTGAAGCAAGAATGTCTAAGCTTGCGATGGAAATGATGCGTGATATCAATAAAAATACGATTGATTTCCAACCAAACTTTGATGGTGAAGAACAAGAACCTATCGTTTTACCTGCTCGTTTTCCAAGCTTATTAGTCAACGGGACAACAGGGATTGCTGTTGGGATGGCGACTAATATTCCACCACATAACTTATCTGAAGTTATTGATGGATGTTTAGCTTATATGGATAATCCTGAAATTGATGTTTTAGGATTAATGCAATTTATTAAAGGACCAGATTTACCAACAGGTGCTTTAATTTTAGGAACAAAAGGAATCCGTTCGGCGTATGAAACGGGGAATGGATCAATCATGATGCGTTCAAAATGTGAAATTGTTGAAGGTCATGGTGGAAAATATTCAATTTTAGTCACTGAAATTCCTTATCAAGTAAACCGTGAGCGTTTAATTGAAAAAATCGCGGAATTAGTTAAGGAAAAACGTTTAGATGGAATTACAGACTTACGTAATGAGTCAAACCGTGAAGGAACACGTATTGTTATTGAATTGCGTAAAGATGTTAATCCACAAGTGATGTTAAATAATTTATTTAAATTAACTCAATTACAAGTGTCTTATGGAATTAATATGTTAGCACTTGTAGATGGACAACCTAAAGTTTTAAACTTAAAAGAAATTATTGCCGCATATATCAAACACCAAGTTGAGGTTATTGTCCGTCGTACGCAATTTGATTTAAATAAAGCAGAAGATCGTGCTCATATCTTAGAAGGGCTTCGTATTGCCTTAGATCATATTGATCGTATTATTGCGATTATCCGTGGTTCATCTACAGATGAAGAGGCATTAAATTCATTAATGTCTGAATTCTCGTTATCTGAACGCCAAGGGAAAGCTATTTTAGAGATGCGTTTACGCCGTTTAACAGGATTAGAGCGCGGTAAAATCGAAGAAGAATATCAAGGGTTAGTCGCATTAATTGCTGATTTAAAAGATATTTTAGCGAACGAAGACCGTGTTCATGCGATTATCCGTGAAGAGTTGTTAGAAGTAAAACACAAACATGGAGATGAGCGTCGTACAGAAATCGTCCGTGGATCTGACTTTGATATTGAAGATGAAGATTTAATTCCAGAAGAACAAGTCATCATTACATTAACAAATAATGGTTATATTAAGCGTCAGCCAATCTCAACATATCGTTCACAAAACCGTGGTGGACGTGGTGTGCAAGGAATGGGAACACATGATGATGATTATGTTAAGGAATTATTATCAACATCTACTCATGATCATTTATTATTCTTTACAAGTAAAGGAAAAGTTTATCAGAAGAAAGCTTATACAATTCCTGAGTACGGTCGTACAGCTAAGGGATTACCAATTGTTAATATTATTGAGATTGCCCAAGATGAGTACATTAGTGCAATCATTCCTGTTAAAGAGTTTAATGATGAAGAATTCTTATTCTTCGCGACTCGTTCAGGGGTTGTAAAACGTACCACATTATCAGCATTTGGTCATATTCGTACTAATGGTTTAATTGCTCTTTCTTTACGTGAAGATGATGAGCTAATTGGTGTAAGAAAAACATCTGGTAACGATGATATTATTATTGCATCAAGTGGTGGAAAAGCAGTTTGGTTTGAGGAAACTGAAGTTCGTCCGATGGGACGTACAGCTGCCGGAGTCCGTGGTATCTTCTTAGAAGAGGGAGAAGTAGCAGTAGGAATGGAAATGGTCACAATGAATCAGGAGATTTTAGTTGTTACGGAAAACGGGTTCGGTAAACGTACTTCAATTCAAGAATATCGTAAAACAAAACGCGGTGGAAAAGGTGTTAAAACATTAACAATTACAGAGAAAAATGGGACATTAGTAGCCATGAAGGCTGTAAATGGTGATGAAGATTTATTAATCGTGACAAATAAAGGTGTTATTATCCGTACACCAATTCATCAGATTTCTCAAACGGGACGTGCAACACAAGGGGTTAAATTAATTCGTTTAACAGATGATCAATTAGTATCAAGTGTAGCAGTTGTTGAACATGAAGAGGCTGAGGAAACTGAAACAACTTCAACAGAAGAATAGAATGGTTACATACAAATAATTAGGTCTTATGCGCATATAATTAGAAACACGATATATACTAATATTGACAAAAAAAATAGTTAATGCTATATTACAATTAAATAAAAAAGCATTGATTAGGAGTAGTACTTTTTACTTGATAGCATAGAGAGTCAGTGGTTGGTGGAAACTGATGTATGAGTAACTAGAAATCAACCTAGGAGTGGAATGAAGAACACAATGGTTAGTATTCATTCACGGTCTAACCGTTATCTTTGTAAGTGGTCTCACTGAAATGTTCCACGTGGAACGCTTAGTGAACAACTAGGGTGGCAACGCGGGTTAAATCTCGTCCCTAATTTAGGGACGGGATTTTTTTGTTTTCTAGAACGACTAATCAAAATCAACTAATAGGAGGAAACACACATGTTAGATTTAAAACGAGTACGTGAAGATTTACAAGGTACAATTAATCGCTTAGAAACACGTGGTGGAGATTTCAGTTATTTAAATAAAATTACTGAGTTAGATGAACAACGTAAAAACATCATTTTAGAAGTAGAGCAATTAAAATCAAATCGTAATGAAGTATCTAAATTAATCGGACAATATAAACGTGAGAAAAAAGATGCTTCTGAATTATTAGCTCAAATGAATGGTGTTGGAGAAAAAGTTAAAGAATTAGATGAACAATTACGCAACATCGATGAAGAAATCAAAAATCTTTTATTAGGTACTCCAAATGTTCCATGTGGAACAATTGCAGTTGGTAAAGATGAAAATGATAATGTTGAAATTCGTAAATTTGGAGAACCAACTAAGTTTGACTTCGAACCAAAAGCACACTGGGATTTAGTAACTGATTTAGATATTATTGATTTTGAACGTGCTGGAAAAATTACAGGAAGCCGTTTTGCTGTATATAAAGGGTTAGGAGCTCGTTTAGAGCGTGCTTTAATTAGCTTTATGTTAGATTTACATACAGGAGATCATGGCTATACTGAGATTTTACCTCCAGTTATCGTTAATCGTGCAAGTATGACAGGGACTGGACAATTACCTAAGTTTGAAGAGGATGCATTTAAATTAGTGGATACTGACTACTTCTTAATTCCAACAGCTGAGGTTCCAGTTACAAACTTACACCGTGATGAGATTTTAAACGCTGAACAATTACCAATTAAATATACAGCATATAGTCCATGTTTCCGTGCAGAAGCTGGTTCAGCTGGTCGTGATACTCGTGGTATTATCCGTCAACATCAATTCAATAAAGTTGAATTAGTTAAGTTCGTTAAACCAGAAGATTCTTATGAAGAATTAGAAACTTTAACAGCAAATGCTGAAAAAGTATTACAATTATTAGGATTACCATACCGTGTCATCGAATTATGTACAGGAGATATCGGATTCTCTGCTGCTAAAACATACGATATCGAAGTGTGGTTACCATCTTATAATGAATATAAAGAGATTTCTTCTTGTTCAAACTTTGAAGATTTCCAAGCACGTCGTGCAAATATTAAATTCCGTCGTGATGCAAAAGCTAAACCTGAATTCGTTCATACATTAAATGGTTCAGGGCTTGCAATTGGACGTACAGTAGCTGCTATTATTGAAAACTACCAACAAGCTGATGGAAGCATTGTTATTCCAGAAGTATTACGTCCATACATGCGTAATTTAGAAGTTATTAAATAAGCATTCCATAAGAAAAAGAGTACCTTAGGTACTCTTTTTCTTATGGAATGCACTAGGATACTCTATCTTTAATTAAAATATTAGGATAATAGATCATCTAAATTGAGTAATCAGGTATATTATCTTCTCGTTTGCTACATTTGCCAGTATTCCTATGTAATGTGGACATAACAGACAAAGAAGTGATATGATTTAACCGTGTGTATGTTTATAATCAAATGATTAGAGTTTTAAGTGATGAGTATCGAATCCCTTAAGTTTTTATTAATCATCATAAGTGGTTATCTTTTATGAGATAGTCTTTCTTTTTTTATCAAATTGATGCTTAATAGGGGTTTGTACTGGATTCATCATGATAAAAATGTTAAAATGAATAATCGAAATAAAAAAGGCTTATTTGGAGTATAAAAAAAGTTTTTTGAATAGAAGAACAGGTGATAGAATGAGAATCTGTGTATTGTCGAGTGGAAGTGTCGGAAATGCAACGATTATTGAAACGGAACAGACAGCAATTTTAATTGATAATGGGTTATCGTTAAAAAAATTACAGGAATTGATTAAAAAAAGTGGATTTGATGAAAATAGAATAGAACATATTTTAATTACTCATGAGCATGGTGACCATATTAAGGGTGTAGGGGTTTGTACTCGTAAGTGGAAATTAAATGTTTGTGCAACGGCAAAAACGATTGATGAGATGTATCGTAAAAATATTATCAAACCAGGTTTTGAACAGACGACAGCGGTTGAAAAAAATGTTTGGTTCGATCTAGGGGATTTATCGATTATGCCATTTAGAATTTCTCATGATGCGGTTGATCCGGTAGGTTATATGATTAAGCAAGGTGAAAAGACGCTTGTTTATGTGACAGATACCGGATATATTACGGGTGATATTTTAAAAACATTAGGAAATGCAGATGCCTATATTATGGAGACGAATCATAATGTAGAGATGCTTCAGATGTGTAATAGGCCATGGTCGTTAAAACAACGTATTTTAGATGATTGTGGTCATTTATCAAATGAAGATTCAGCGTATGCGATGAGTCAGTTAATTGGGGAAAAGACGAAACATATTTATTTAGCTCATTTAAGTCAGGATGCTAATTTACCTGATTTAGCAGAAATGACAGTTCGTCATATTTTAAAAGAAGAAAATGTTGATTTAAGTAAGTTAAATTTACATATGACGTATGCGATGCATCCATCGAAAGTGATTACGTTATAGGAGGAATAGGCATGTACAGTTGTTTAGAACATATTGAAGAGTCAATGGATCGTTTTTTAGATGAGTATGGAAAGTTACCAATTTTAGTTGAAGTAGAAATTGAACATAAATGTGAGCACTGCGATCAAGTAGCCGTTTATAAAGTGATTGAAGGTATGATGGTCGAAGATGAGGATGAGCTATAAAATCTAGAAAAGTTAGACTAATCATACTGAATAATAGGTTCTAATCTTCGCAGAGATTCTAGTATAATCTCTGCGAAGATTTTATAATAGATAACAATAAAAAATTCCCTGATTAAATGAGGGAATTTCTTTTCATGTATTGGAGGTTTTTTAATGAATATTACAATTATTTCAGTCGGAAAGATTAAGGAAAAGTATATTAAGCTAGGGATTGAGGAGTTTTCTAAACGTTTATCTCGTTATTGTAAGTTAACAATGGTTGAAGTTCCGGACGAAAAAACGCCTGATAATGCGTCAGAACGTGAAATGGAACTGATTAAAGATAAAGAGGGAAAACAAATTTTAAATAAAATTAAAGATAATATGTATGTGATTGCGATGGATTTACAAGGTGATATGAAGACATCTGAGCAATTTGCTAAACAGTTAAGTCAATTAGCTTTAAGTGGAGATAGTAATGTGGCTTTCATTATCGGTGGTTCACTTGGTTTATCTGACGAAGTGAAAAAACGTGCGAATTATAAATTATGTTTTTCTAAAATGACATTCCCTCATCAATTATTTAAGTTAATTTTATTAGAACAAGTCTATCGTGCCTATCGAATCAATAATAACGAACCGTATCATAAATAAAATAAATTAAAAAATACTTCAATTGATTATGTTAAATTTTAAACGAATTTATTCATCCATTGAAGTATTTTTTTGAATTTTTATAAGAGAATCAAAGAGGATTGAAATAAAGGATAAACTAAAATTTTGTTTTAAAAATGTTGAGTCCTAAGATAAAAACTTTCAATAGGAAGTTTATTATCGTATTTTATTAGAGACGGAACATATTGTGGATTGGGTTTATGAGGTGTGAATCAGTTAATAGAAGATTTAACGTGGAAAGATAACCATAAAAGTTTTAGAGCTGCTCAACTTCTTTCTAATTTAGCTATAAGTGATCATGAGAAAAGAATGTTAGTTGATTTTGCTAAACTATATGACGTGGCTAAAAATCCTAAATTTGTGATGGCAAGACATAGTTTGCAAAGAATTTGGCAAGTTGTATTAGCCGGTGAAGAGCAAAAAGATATGATTATGAATCATTTGATTGAGGGTTTTAAAAGTTGAACAGATGAAAAAAATTATACTTTAATTCGATTTGATATCGTGAATGGCTTCAAAAATCTATCTGTTCATTTGAATGACGAAGAAATAAAACTAAAGGCATTAAAATTAATTAAATTAGAGGAAGAGATTAAGTATAGAAAGAAATATACAAGGATATGAAATGAAAAGAGACGTTAATTTCGATAAAAATGAAGCATAAGAGAGTGTATCTATTCTGATACAGTCTCTTTTTTATTTGGAACTTTGTCAAATAGTGTTGCTGATTAAATGGTGACCTGCTTACAATGAATAATTAAATGGAAATCCTAGTGGCTAATCTGCTAGGATTTTTCTTTTTGGTTTGGTTAAGTTTTGAATCATGAGAATACGGAATTTAAAATGATAGAAACTACGATAGCCAAAGGCAATACGCTTAATCACTTTAATTTTGTTATTGATTCCTTCAATCGGACCATTGGTGTATGGCGTTGTGAGCGTATTTTTAATGTAAGATTGATACATTTTAAAGGTTTGAAAAGCGGTTTGAAGTTCAGGAGAGATAAGAGGGTGTTCTATTTCAAGTAAGTGATTGAATCGATCTAAGTTTTTTGTTTGAAGAGCGAAAAGTAAGTCTTGATAAAGATCATAAGTCGATTTTAGCTCAGGAGATAGATCGAGTAGAAAGTTTAAGATATCAATTTCTCGCATCGGTTGTTTGAAACAGTAAACCGATCGATAAGTGGTGGTATTGAGCAAGGTATGAGATTTTAAAAATAATCGCCAATAACGTTTAAATTTGCGACTGTGTTTTTTGAATTGCTTCATGAATCGAACCCTCGTTTTATTCAACGCACGGGAGATATGTTGAACTAAATGAAATTTATCAAGAATAATTTTGGCGTGAGGAAAAAGCTCCTTAATCAAGCTAATATAAGGGGCGTACATATCAATCACAATATGTTTAACACGAGAACGTGCTTCTTCAGTATACCGTTTAAAATAAGCCTGAAGAGAGCTTAAACGACGATCTTCAACAATATCAATGATTTGTTTCGTATCAGCATCACAAAAGATAAAGGACATGTGACCCATTCCCTAGCAGTGGAGGATTTATGCTTCGCATGCCAGGTGACCCTCAGCAGACTTAACCGATTTAAATTCATCAAAACAAAGGTTTTCAGGAAGGTAATTAAAGTTGAGAGATTGAGATTCATAGAAGTTATGAATGATGCGATTAACTGTTGAATGAGACACTTGATGACGACGGGCAATATCGTATTCAGAGATTTTATTTTGAACCTCTAACGCAATCGCGTGTTTGGTGTTGTAAGAAATATAACAGTTCTTTTCAACGATAGAGGTTTTTAGTGTGAATGTGGAATGACAATGCCCACAAAAGTAACGTTGTTTCCTTAAGTCTAAATAAGTATCGTGTAACGATACTTTGGGGATCACTAAACGAGAAGTTTTGAACCCATGCTTTTTAAACTTTGAATCGAAAAGGGTCCCACAGTGTTCACAATGAGTGGGGTGATAAGATAAAATTCCTTTAAAAATAAAGCTAGTCACACCATTTAATTTCACTTCCTCAAGATAATCTTCCGGGAATGTAATGTTTTTATCTTTAATATTTAAGAGTTTTCTAGTAAAATATGAGTGAGACATCAAATTCAATCCTTTCAATATTGTTTTAGCCGATAACATTGTAACAGGATAGAGACGTGATGTCTCTTTTTTTTTATGCCATGAAAAAAGGCGTTGCTTAGTCAGCAACACCAAATATTATAGAACCCCATATTAGCAATAGCATTTGGTGTGGCTCCCATTCCAAACCCACAGGTTGCAGAGGCAAAGACAGCTCCTTCGTAATTTTTTCCCATGATACGGTAGGTAATAAAGTAGGCAAATAGTCCAACTAATACAACTTGAGCGATAAGCATCACAAGTAGTGGTAAAGCTAAATCGAGTAGTTGCCATAGTTTAAGTCCCATTAATGCCATCGTTAAGAAAAAGGATAGTGAAAGACCACCAATTGTCTCGATTTCTTTTTCATCAATTGATCGTCCTCTGAAATCAAAGAAGTTTCTGATAGTAGCTGCGACTAACATTGCACCAATGTAAGATGGAAAGGTGAATCCTGATTTTTGAATCAGGTTTGAGACAATTGAACCGCTTCCCATTGCGATAAATAAGAAACAAGATGCATTCATTAATTTTTTAAATGATAAAAGATTATGATTCTCTTCATTATAGTCTCCCATTTCTGTTGGAGGTGTTGATGATGATTCATCACGAACTGTTTTTAATTGATGTCTAATAATTAGGTTACGGGCAACTAATCCACCAATAATGCTTCCCATAATTAACCCAAAAGTTGCGGAGGCGACAGCGACCGTTGTTGCTCTAGCAACCCCCATCCCTTCAAGCATCGGTCCAAATGATCCAGCTGTTCCATGTCCACCAATCATAGGAATGGATCCCGTACAAAGACCGAGTAAAGGATTTAAATTGAAGAGTGAAGTTAGTATGACACCGATTGTATTTTGTAAAGTGACTAGTAATGCAGCAAGACCAAGGAAGATTATAACCTGTTTACCTCCTTGTTTTAAAATTTTAAAGCTAGCGGTGAATCCAATACTAGTAAAGAAAGCAGTCATAAATAAATTTTGTAAACTCATATCTAGATTAATCGTTGCTAAATTCGTTTCATGTAGTAATAAAATGAATAAGGCAAAAATAAATCCTCCAACAACTGCAGGTGGAACGCAATATTTTGATAAAATTGAGAATCTATTTCTCGTATATCGACCAAGATAGAAGACGATAGAAACTAATGCCATCGTTTCATAGATGTTTAAATTAAGCTCCATATAGCATAGTATCCTTTCTATTAGATATAAATTTTATCTACTATTAGTATAGTCATCTTTTATTATATCAAATGTTTATCTCAGATAATATGAAGGATGAGCTTATGAATTCTTCAGGGTATTTTTCATTTTTCAAAACTATATTAAAATGATTTTAATCAATCGGATGTATAATCGTAGAATATTTTCTTTAGAACGGATAAAGGTGATGTAATTAGAATTAAAATTACTCAAAAATCAAAACAGTGAATCGATGATACTGTATTGCCAAGTTAAGCTTAAAATTGATAACTTGTACGATGCGTACAGGGTATTTTTTATGTTTACGAAAAATAAGGTGTCTGATAAGCTAGTAAGTATAGATAGGAGTGGAGTTGGATGTTACGTGAAAAAGGATATGATGAGGCGTTATTTAATCATTTAAAGATTGATTGTTCCAAGTGTTTTGGTCTTTGTTGTGTGGCGTTGTTTTTTTCGAAGTGCGATGGGTTTCCAACGGATAAGGGAGCAGGAAAACCCTGTTTAAATTTAAAGGATGATTTTAGTTGTTACATTCATCAAAACCTTCGTAATCAAGGGCTTAAAGGTTGTACCACGTATGACTGTTTTGGAGCAGGTCAGAAGGTGGCGCAATTTAATTATGAAGGTTTGAGTTGGAAGGAAAATTCAAATGTTGCACAACAGATGTATGATGATTTTCTAATAGTTAGAAAGCTCCATGAGATGATGTGGTATTTAACAGATGCTTCAACGTTCATTTTACCTAAAGAATTAAAAGAAAAGTTGCATCTGCTGATAAAAGAAACAGAAAAATTAACGGAGGAGCCTACGATCGTAGAGGTGGATGCTTATCGTTTGAAAGTTAATACATGTTTAAAAGAAGTACAAGCGTATGTCAGTCAAAAAGTAGCAGGAAATCAAGTCATTTCAGGATTTGATTTTATCGGAAAAAATTTAACGAGAAAATCTTTGAGAGGGGCTAATCTTGCGGGTTCATTATTAATTGCAGCTAATTTACGACATACGGATTTATCGGGCGCTAATTTAATTGGAGCTGATTTACGTGATGCTGATATTCGTGATGCGAATTTAGCGGACTGTTTATTTTTAACGCAAATTCAGGTGAATTCAGCAAAAGGAAACGCAGCAACAAAATTACCTAGATGGATTGTTCGGCCGAGTTATTGGGAAAAATAGTAACATTTTATTAAATGCTACTATTTTTTTAGGACTATTATTTTATTTAAGTACTTTTTTATTGAAAATGTATAGTGTCACTGGTGAAGCTATTCCAATTGGAGATGGACGAAATCATTTTGATGCCATATGTGGGTAAATGACTGTTGTTGATGGACACCGTCATGATTTCTTATTCAAAACTGAAATGGATGCCTCTTTAGTTTAATTTTATCAGCCCTTTGTAGGTAGGAAGCATAGTATTTTAATTTTTGAAACTGAAAGCTACGTTGAATGAAAAGAACCTATTATTTTAAAAATAATAGGTTCTTTTTAAGTTATTTTGAAGTAATACCTGTCAAGTAGACAGTTAATAAAAAGAGAATTTATGCGGCATGAAGTCTATATTCAACTGGGCTCATGCCGTATTTATTTTGAATTCGTTTTGTATTATAATAGTTAATGTATTTTGATATGAATTGTTTAACTTCCTCTAAAGTTTGTGGTGAACTAAAGAATGGCATCTCTGCTTTGAGATGACGGAAGAAATTTTCAATACAGGCGTTATCCCAGCAGTTACCTCTGCGGGACATTGACTGTGTGAGTCCTATATCAGCTACTTTTTTTATGTAATTTTTATTGGTAAATTGATAGCCTTGATCCGTATGAAGTAAGGCATTTTGTTCTAAAGGTAATTGTTCCAACTGGTGAAGTACTCGATACACCTGTATCATATTTTGAGATTCACAAACGTCATAAGCGACAATTTCTTGATTATATAAATCTTTTACCGCACATAAATAAGCCCATTTTGGATAGGGGGCTTTAACTTTGATATAGGTAATATCCATACACAATTTTTGAAGGGGTTTTGTCGCATGAAACTCACGATTTAAAACATTAGAGATATTCCCATGAGGCTGCGGACGACGTTTGAATTTTGGTTTAGGTAGAACACAAACTAAGTGGTATTTGTGCATGATGCGGCGAATACATTTATGATTAACAATCCATCCATATTGGTTAAGTAACGCTTGTTTAATTCGTTTAACACCATAGGTTCTATTTGATTCATTAAACACGTCTAAAATCAAGCGGTAAAGCTCTTCATCACGATTAACTTGAGGCGTAGAATGGCTTTTCTTCCACTTATAGTATCCTGCTCGTGAAACAGAAGTTAGTTTAAATAATACTGACAAAGAAAAGTCTTTTGAGTACTCATGAATAAATTCGAATTCGGCTTGCTTTGTTAGTACCCCCTTTTTCTCTCGATGGACTTTTTTAATAATAAATTTTGAGCACGTAAATACTCCACCTCTTCTTCGAGGCTCATAAATTTTGTTTTAGGACGTCCTGTTGCTTGCTTACCTCGTTGATCAATAAAAGCAAGTTCACCTTTGTCTTGATAGGCCTTCGTCCAAACATAAATACGTTTTGGATCTTGAATCTTAAGCTGTTCACAAATAGATGAGCAAGACTGACCGTTTAAATAACGTTTAACTGCTTGAAGTTTCAATTTTGGTGAATAAGTAAAGTTACGATTGATACGTTTTGATTGCATAACAAAAATACCTCCATAGTAGACTCTAAAGTGATTCTATCATAGTTGATAGTGTCGCTTTTATTTTTTTGTCTACCATGAAGGTACTATATCATTTCATCAGTTAATAGTTATTTTTTTTTATTATAGATAATATCTTAGCTCATGAACTAAGTTGTCTTCAATTTTAATTAATTGGTGAACGATTTCTTTTACATCATCTTGTGAATTAGGGTATTGATTTAAATATCTAGAGATAGATTTAATTCCCATATTACAACCTTCTGTTATAATATCAGCTATCTTTTCATCAACATCACCCGTAAGTAGTTTTAGATTTGTACTCATCCAAGACATAGCTTTAGCGATAGTACTTGGTTCCTTATCTTTATCATGAAATTCATTTAGTTTTTGATGTGTTAAATTTCCTAATTTTTTGTGTTCTTCAAGAGAATTTTTTAAAAGTGTTATTAATTTTTCATTTTTAGCTTTATTGATGACTTCATCTAAGCTCTCAACTGCCATTTTGATTCCTGCATTACATTCGTTCAAAAGTTTAATAGTATCTTGTGTTGGCATGATGTCACCTTCCTTTAAATATAAAATTATTGTTTGGAATTTCATTAACTTTTATTCTATAGGTTGGATAAGGGGGATCATAAAAAAGTGGGACAAATAATTTGTCTCACCTTTTTTGGTTCTTCATTTAAATTTTTATTAACATCTATTTAAAACACAGCGTTAAATTAAAAAGATTGGTTAGGAATAAGTACCCTTTTATATCCATTCGAATACTATGTTACGAGAAAGGAGTAGGATAAAGCATGAATTTAGAAGAGAATAGCTATCAGCAAGATTCTAAGCAATGGCAGGATAAGTGCAATCGTTTATTATATTATCATGTTGTCTTAACCTTGAAAGATGGAAATACTGTTGATGGAATTATTGGACGTGTTGACGATGATCAAGTCATTGTGTTAGTAGGTGAAAATGTCATAGAAGATGAGAGCCGCTTTGGGAGACCTCTAGGTGGTGGAGGAGGAAGATTCCGACGCTTTGGACCAAGAGGATTTCCTTTTGCTAGCATAGCAGCCTTATCATTACTAGCTTATCCATTCTTTTTCCCGCCATATCCTTACTATTATCCGTATCCATATTATCCTTATTAATAAGTGTAATGAAGTAGATGTCTATTTAGGAGTTAGAGCTAGTATTTTATGACTATAATATTGGCTCTTTTTTAATGTAGTTTATTCTAAATAAGAGAAAGGGTGAAATAAGGTGTGTACAGCCATTACATTAAAAACAAGCGAAAATCATCATCTTGTTGGACGGAATTTTGATATTCACCCAATGAATGATTTATCAGTTGCTTTAGTTCCACGAGAATTTGAATATGTAAATCGTGTGACGAATGAAGAAATGAAAACGAAATATGCAGTTTTAGGAATGGGATTATTTTATGAAAATCATATTCTTTTTTGTGATGGAGTAAATGAAAAAGGATTATCTTGTCTGATGTTACAATTATCTAAGTTTTCTACTTGGAGTCATAAAATCAGGAAGGATAAGGTCAATATAGCCCCATATGATGTAGCTTTTTGGGTTTTATCTAATTTTTCAACGATTTCTGAATTAATGGAAGGTCTTAAACAGTTAAATATTGTGGCTCTTCCTGATGATCAAACGGCATTATCGACAGAAATTCATTGGCTTGTTAGTGATACGAGTGGTCAATCGATCGTCATTGAGCGAACAAGAGATAAGTTAACAGTTTATAATAATAAGGTAGGCGTTTTAGCAAATTCTCCAACCTTTGATTGGCATTTAAATAACTTAGATTGTTATATTAATGTCAAATCAGAGCAGCCAGAGGAAACTAAATGGGGACAACAAATGTTATCGCCTTATTCTAATGGCTTTGGTACGATTGGACTTCCTGGCGATTTTTCTTCTCCGTCACGATTTGTAAAGGCTGCTTTTTTACGAAATCATGTGAACGTTGGGGAAGGTGATGAATCAGCAATTAGTGAATGCTTTCATATACTAGATAACTTTGTTGTACCACGTGGGGTGGTTGAGACTCCAAAAAGAAAAGAGTGTCATTTGACTAAGTATAGTGCATGTCTTTGTTTAGAGACTCAATTATATTATTATAAGACCAGCAGTAATCAGCAAATTCAAGTCATTGATTTAAACAAAGAAAATTTAGATGCTAAAGGATTAAAACTATTTCCTTATCCAACAAGATTAACAGTCCATGATCAGAATTAGAAAAATCATATCAAAAGATATGATTTTTTTTGCTATAAATTAAACTTTTATATACCAAAGGGGGAACAGCTATATTGATGAATGATTTTCTGTCTTTTGTAAAAGTGCCATACTGAGTTAAATAAGAAGGAAGATGTTAGAGGGACACTTGTCCATAATTTTTCATGATAAGAGAATAAATAGATAGAATATTGAGTCTTTAAGAATTGCTTATGAGGGGGATGTTGTTATGTTAGGTTGTGGAAAACGGGCAAATTTTAATTGTTATAAAGGTCTTGGAAGGATGAAAATTTTTATTTATACTAGATGATAAAGAAATGATGATGAGTGATTATTATGTTATTGATGAAGTTATCCACAACTTAGATTGTTTCATCGAGTGGTTTGGAAAAGTTTCAACTGAGGATTATTTTGTCTTATATCTAGTTATTTCAGAAAGGATGATTTTAATGAAAATTGGAGTGATTTCAGATACGCATAATGTTTTAAGAGATGATGTGTTAATCTATTTAAAAGAATGTGATTATATTATTCATGCTGGAGATGTTTGTAAAGAAGAGATCATTGAACGATTAAACGAGATCGCAAACACGTTTGTCGTACGTGGAAATAATGATAAATTTGAGGGCTTGCCTGATTATTTAGAGCTTGAGATGAATGAGTTGTTAATTTACGTGGTTCATGATAAAAAAGATATTCCTAAACATGTGGATAACTTTGATTTAGTGATTTATGGGCATTCTCATAAATATGAATATGAAGTGAAGGATGGGGTGGTCTATTTAAATCCAGGTGGTTGTGGACGACGACGCTTTTCCTTGTCATTGACGATGGCTATTGTTACGATAGAAGATAAGGAAATAAAGGTGACACGAATTAATCTTGAAGATTAATAAAAATTTAGATTTATCATACAATCAAAAATTTTATTAATGAATTAAGGATTTAACGATGATTAAGATTCATTAAGGTCGTATATTCTAATAAAGGATTAAGATTTAATGATTCAACTGTAGAGGCAACTTTGAAAAAAGTTGTTTTTTATGATATGATAATGACTTATGAGAGTCGTTAGAATGGAGGAATAAAGATGTCAGCTTTACCAAATTGCCCTAAATGTAATTCAGAATATACATATGAAGATGGAAGCATGTTAGTTTGCCCAATGTGTGCTCATGAATGGAGCCCTGCTGCTGAGGCAGAAGCTGCAGAAGCAAACGTAATCCGTGATGCTAATGGAAACATCTTAGCTGATGGAGATACTGTTACAGTTATCAAAGATTTAAAAGTTAAAGGAAGTTCTTCAGCTATTAAGCAAGGAACTAAAGTTAAAGGAATCCGTTTAGTTCATGATTCAGCAAATGGTCATGATATCGATTGTAAAATTGATGGATTCGGAGCAATGAGCTTAAAATCTGAATTTGTTAAAAAAATCTAGCTAAAAAGACGTTCAAAATGAACGTCTTTTTAATTTGTAAGATAGAACTTATTTAAAGGAGATGCTAACTAGTCATTAAAATCGCTGAAGTAACTAATAATAGAATAGCTTATTTAACGGGATGGGATTGACGGGGAAATCGAAAAGATCTGACTCATATCGACTGAGTGCTATAAATGAATTTGTGGATAACCATTTTTAGAGCAGTTCAGTATTATCCACAAGGTACAAGCGTATCACATAGGAAGAGATTATGATTTTAGTTTTCTTATCCACAGCAGGAGAGCGGTCATAGGGGAGATAACTATCCAGGATAATAATCTGTTTTTATAATGCAGAAAAAAATGCATTAAATCTCGATAAATTTATAAAGAGTAGTTGTTTAAAGACTTCGTCTTTTGTACTATAATCCATAGATAGAGTTAAAGATGAAAGGATGAATCAAAATGTCGTTACCAAAAGACTTTTTAGATAAAATGCAGACGTTACTTAAAGAGGAGTATGAAGCGTTTATTAATAGCTATGAACAAGAGAAGTCTCTTGGGCTACGTGTTAATACATTAAAAACAACATTAGACCAGTTTGAAACATTAAATAAGTTTGATTTAAAATCAATTCCATGGGTCCCTGAAGGTTATTTTTATCAGCAAGCTGACCGTCCAGGTAAACATCCTTATCATGAAGCAGGTGTTTATTATATTCAAGAACCGAGTGCGATGTCAGTTGGGACTTTTGTTGAAGCTGTACCAGGTGAAAAGGTGCTAGATTTATGTGCAGCTCCAGGTGGAAAAAGTACACATGTGGCTTCTCAGTTGCAGCAAGAAGGATTGTTAATCACGAATGAAATTTATCCACAGCGTGCTAAAATTCTTTCGCAAAACATTGAGCGCATGGGAATTAAAAATGCAGTTGTGGTTAACGAAAGCCCACAGAAATTAGCAAAGCATTTCCCTTCATATTTCGATCGTATCGTTGTTGACGCGCCATGTTCAGGAGAAGGAATGTTTAGAAAAGATGAAGTGGCACAAGAAGAATGGAGTTTAGAAAACGTTCGAATTTGTGCAGATCGTCAAGCTGATATTTTAGAAGAGGCTGCTACGATGTTAAAACCAGGCGGACGTATTGTTTATTCAACTTGTACGTTTGCACCAGAAGAAAATGAGCAAGCAATTGGCGCGTTTATTGAATCACATCCCGAATTTAAAATTGAATCGATGAAAGCTTATGAGGGCTTTAAACCGGGACGTCGTGAATGGTCAAATAGTGAGGCTGAAGGCATTGAAGAAACTTACCGTTTATGGCCACACTATATCCATGGGGAAGGACACTATGTTGCTGTATTAAGAAAAACAGAAGATGCTGAGTTTAAAGAGCCAAAACGTCAGTATGTGAAGCCATTAAATGATAAGAAGAAGATTCAAGAATTTTTAATGTTCGCGAAAGTTGCATTAGTTGAAGTTCCTAAAGGGGATTACGTGTTATTCGGTGATCAATTATATATTGTTCCAGAGGAGATGCTAACCTTTGATAAATTAAAAGTGGTTCGTGCTGGGTGGCATTTAGGAACAATGAAGAAAAATCGTTTTGAACCTTCACATGCCTTGGCGTTATCATTAAGTCCACAAGACGTGAAGCATTCTATCTCATTTGCAGCAGATAGTGATGAAATTCGTGCTTATTTACGCGGTGAGACAATTCCCTTTGAAGGAGAAAAGGGATGGTATTTAATTTGTGTCGATGGTTACTCACTAGGATGGGCTAAACTTGCAAACAATATGTTAAAGAATCATTATCCAAAAGGATTACGTTGGAATTAATCATATTTAAAAGCCGCCTTAATGATAGAGGTGGCTTTTCATTTTTCTATGAAAATTGAGATAGCTATTTACAAAAAAAATTAATAAATATGGAAATTCATTGTAATTTTAAGAACAACATAATATAATAAAGTGGTAAAAATGAATATAGACTCGTATATACCTGGTAATATGGACTGGGCGTTTCTACCTGCAAACCGTAAAAGTGCGGACTACGAGGCGTTGTTGGATGATTTTTTGATATATAATTTTTTATTATATATCTATTCGCGCAGCACCTCGTTTTAAAATGGGGTGCTGCTTTTTTTATAACTACTTGGCCATAAGTAGGTAAGTCCAGATAAATTTTATCTGGACTATAGTTAGCCTTGAATTAAAAAAGGCCTAGGAACTGAGGATAATTTTTCATAATGTAGACTATTTCTCTGTTTCTATTAGAAAAAGGAGTGTATGATGAAGATGAGTAACAAAGAACAAATTGGGAGTCAAACAAATTTAATTTATGGAGTCGATGATAATCCGACGGTTGGAAAGAAAGTTTTATTTGGGTTGCAACATATTTTTGCAGCTTTTTCAGGAATTGTCGTCGTCCCACTTGTTATTTCAGGAGCATTAGGATTTGATAGTGCTATGACCACGTCACTAATTAGTGCTTCAATTTTAGCAGCCGGTCTAGCAACTATTATTCAAGCTTATGGAGTAGGGCCTGTTGGGGCTCGCGTGGCTTGTATTATGGGAACAGATTTTACGTTTGTGTCTCCTGCAATTTCAGTAGGATCAACGTTAGGAATGGCTGGTATTGTTGGAGCAACGATTTTAGGTTCATTATTTGAAATTATTTTAAGTTTCTTTATTAAACCGTTAATGAAGTTATTCCCACCAATTGTAACAGGAACAGTAGTTTGTTTAATTGGATTAACGTTATTACCCGTGTCTATTGACTGGGCAGCTGGTGGAACGGGTTCAGCTGATTATGGAAGTTTATTAAATGTCTCTATTGCGATGTTAGTTTTAGTTGTTACACTATTATTAAATCGTTATGGTAAAGGAATGATTAGTAGTGCTTCTATCTTAATTGGGATGATTGTTGGTTATGTGGTTTGTATTCCATTTGGGATGGTTGACTTTACAGCAGTAACAGAGGCAAGTTGGTTTGCGATTCCTAACATTTTGGAGTATGGAATCATTTTTGATTGGAAGGCTGTTTTAGCATTTATTCCTGCTTATTTCGTAACGACGATTGAAACAGTCGGATGTTTAAAAGCCATTGGAGAAACATCTAATGTTGAAATGACAGATAAAAAAATTGGGGCTGGAATTTTAGCTGATGGTTTTGGTAGTATTTGTGGTGGATTAGTAGGGTCATTCTCTAATACATCATTTAGCCAAAATGTTGGTTTAATTTCTTTAACGAAAGTTGCAAGTAAGCATGTAGCAGTAATGGCAGGTATTTTACTTGTTTGTTTAGGGCTATTCCCTAAGTTAGCAGGTGTCATTAATGGAATTCCACAACCTGTTTTAGGCGGGGTTGGACTTGTGATGTTTGGTATGGTGGCTGCAGCTGGAATTAAGACATTAAGTCGTGTTGAGTTAACAGACCGTAATCTTTTAATAATTGCAACTTCAATGGCATTAGGTTTAGGTGTAACGTTCCGCCCAGAGTTTATTTCGGGATTACCTGAAGCGTTACAAATGATTTTTTCATCAGGAATTTCAACAGGAACGATTGTTGCATTAGTTTTAAATTTAGTATTAAAAGAGACTCAAGTGAGTGCAGAAAAGTTAAAAAAAGTGGAGGTTGCTTAGGTGGAAGCTTTAAAACAACGAATTTTAAATGATGGAATGGCATTAAATGAGACAGTTCTAAAGGTAGATTCTTTTTTAAATCATGGGGTTGATGCTCATTTAATGTATAACATCGGAACTGAGTTTAAGAAATATTTTGAAAATCATGGAGTGACTAAAATCTTTACGATTGAAAGTTCTGGAATTGCACCGACGGTTATGACAGCAATGCAAATGAACTTACCGATGGTGACATTAAAAAAACAAGCATCTAAAATTTTAAAAGGTGACGTGTATCAAACAACAGTTCATTCTTTTACAAAAGCAACAGATTATGAACTAACATTATCTAAGAAATACATCTCAGAAGATGATCATATTTTAATTATTGATGATTTCTTAGCCAATGGTGAAGCAGCTTTAGGTGCGATTCGCTTAGTTGAAGAAGCGGGAGCAAAGGTAGCGGGAATTGGAATTGTTATTGAAAAATCATTCCAAGCAGGACGTCAATTATTAATCGATAAAGGATATGACGTGTATTCCTTAGCACGTGTAAGTAAATTAGGTGAAGGAATCATTGAATTTATAGAAGAATAAAAGCAAGGGGCTGTATCAAAATG
>NZ_JAMQUS010000045.1:0-11748 GCF_025594995.1 Turicibacter sp. GALT-G1 | reverse complement strand
AATTAATTGTAACCTATCCACCCATTGAAAATAGTCATAATATCCGATAACAATTGAACTGAGTGTTAGCATCAGTGTTGAAATCCAAGCTGCTATATTCCATTTTTTATTAGCAGATGAAAACCCAATGCCACTGATCAATAAAGAAATCCATATTGGAATGGTAATGAACCAATTGAAGCTATCAATTCCTGTAGCTGAAATAATAACTAAAATAAACGTAACTATTCAGCCTACCCTCTTATACTAGGCTGAATAGTTACTTTTAGTCTTACAGTTTTTATTGTCCAAAAAATATAATTCAATAAATATTTTTAAGATTGCGAGTATATTAAATGTAATTATAGTTATTACATTATGCGTTGTTCTGATGATCAATTATGACACTATCAATAATAGTGCGCCTGTTGTAACAATTTTTATTCCTGTTATCGTATACGGAATCATTTTAGAAGTAGTGTATTACATCATTTACAGATTTCTAAGAAAAAAATAAAACGTTGTGTTTTACAAGAAATACATCGAACTTTAAAAAAGGTGATAATATGGCAAAACATGACTTTGGAATTATGCAAAATGAGCCTATGAATAACGAACGATTTGATGTATCTGAACCTGAGAAATACCATTGCATTCAGCTTCACGATGATTTTATTGAAGATATTTTAATGGATTTAGAAAATGTACCTTGTTATTGGCATACACTTCAAGTTCCAGGTAAAGGTCTTGCATACTGTGGTATTACATTGATACCTCCTCAGTCAATAGAATTGTTCATACAAATTTTGTCCTCACAACATCAATCAGAATATAATGATTTGATTTCATTAGCTAATCAAGCAAAAAAAGAAAATAAATATATCATTCATTTTGGAATCTAATCAATTATTGAATAAAAAATAAGCCATCAAGAACTAACTATCTTGATGGCTTTTACTATATACTCTTCTTATACATGTGAAAGGTTGTTAGATTAGTTCTCTAACTCTGTACTTTCAATAACTTCTCCTAATGCATTTAAAAATTCAACCTTACTATTTTCAATAAATAAATCGAATGTTACATCTTCTGGATAAATGACTAAATATGATCTTAATGGTAATACTTCTTCATATGATTCATCCATATATGTCATACGCACTGAAGTAGCTTTCTCATTGAATCCAAAAATAAACCAAACCTTATTATAAATATCCTGTGCATGTGATTCTTCCTTTGATATCAAATCGTACCCATAAGTCATGGGAGCAGATAATCGATTAAACTGATCAATTTCATAAACCTTAACATCTAAAGAATCTTTATGTTCTTGTAAAAGAAATCGATAGTCTCCATACTCTTTCCCTAAAACATAAGTGCTTAAATCTGGATTATAACTTGCTAAAATTAAGTCTTCATCACTCAAATCTGCACTTACTGTGCCATCAATATAAGTATAGACACTCATCACAACACTGACTATCAACATTAAACTAACTGGAATCACTGATTTTTTCCATGGAGTCGCGGTTGAAGTTATTATTAATTTATTTACGAAAGGTTTTAACTTTAATCGATGGACTACTTGAGTAAAAATCAAATAACAAGCATATCCTAACACAGCTCCTAAAGTATTGAGCATTACATCATCTATATCAACTACATTCATTACAGTAAAGATTTGAGAAACTTCAATAATGACTGACGTTAAACAACCATAGACGAATACCTTCTTCAAACTTCTTATATCTTCAAATAATAAAGGTAATAAAAACCCTAATGGCATAAATAATAATATATTTGCAATGACTTGATAATAAGAATATCCTATATTCCAACCATCTGTTAACATTTTAATCGTTTCAATTAACGGGATCAAATTTATTCGATGCATTGTTGCTACTCTATTACTTGGCCATTCAAATACATGCCCGTGTTTAAAAATAGTCACTTGAGCTATAACGGAAAAATAAAGAAAAAGTATGAAATAAAGAAATTCTTTCAAAGCATCAAATCTCTTACTTTTTACATAACAACAAATACGATAAATCAAATAAATCACTACAAAAACTATAATCATCAACTATCCCTCACTTATATCATACTACCCAACCAATATCAGATGCTTATGTAGGCAAAAAAACAATAAATTGCCATCGCTCCTTTATTATTTAAATTTCTTTTTTAATCTTGGAATATCCTCCATTTCTAATAATATCTTTACTGTTACATTTGGGACAGATTTTGGTTATTTTCATACACTTTCTCCTTTCTAATATCTATCAAACCCTATTTAGTTAGTTTCTAATATAATTACGCTTAATTCACACCTCCATAATACCATATTTTACCTGATATTGTGACTATTTTTTATAGGCTAATTGATTTTGTTATCTCCTAAAAAAATCACTGTGTTAGATAATATTGTTGATAATAACAACATTTATCTAAAACACATCCTTTTATAAAAAGTATTTAGAGTGCTGCTTGTAGCGAGATACCTATGGTTATATCCTTCATGTCTTATATCCTAGCACGATAAAAAGCATGGATACCAAAACCACATTTCTGTCGTTTTGATTTTCCTACTTTTCTTGCTACATTGATTTCTTCTTTAATCAGAAGATATAATTTAGTAGATGGAGTCAATAACCGTTCAGTGCCTACCGTTTACGGATCATAACTGAACCGTTATTTACAGACCTTGTATTTATATTTCTCTTTATAAGGATAAAAGCCCCAATATTTGCCTTGCAACCGTTGAGGCTTTTAGCAATTTCTTGGTACTAAAATTTATTCTTTATCTACAAAAAATAATATCCCGCTACGATGAATGAACTTCGTTAAATAAAAGCTCTGTTATACTTTGTTGTTTTTTTAGAAATGTTGACGTATCAATACATTCAAATAGTAAGAAAATGCAATTTAATTTAAAGAGTGGTTCTTTAATTAATTTCAAATCCATTGAGAGGAGTTAGCTGATTAAGAAGGATAGAAACACGAAGTTGTCGGTTTTATTACATCAAAAAACCCCTCTATGTTCTTGACATAGAGGGGTTGCTTAAACCATTACTTATCATGCCCTACTGATAACGCAAAAACTCATTCTCCATCCACTCGCGATAATCATCTAAGCGCCAATCCTGAATGGTTTCTTTGGGGCGAGTGAAACGCAAACGATAATCACGATGATGTATTTTACCTTTTTCCCCTTCAACCACCAAACCGTCCCGATTTGAGGTGTAATCTACCACACGAGCCGACAAACACACCACTAAGGAGACTTCATTAATCGTTTCCAAAAAAGAGACCAACCGAACCCCTGTAATGCGTTGCGTCTCAACATGAGGCGTCCAATTTTTTTGATGATACATCTCTAATTGAGATTGGTGAAGCCTGAAGAGTTCAGGCGTTTCGACGTCTTGAACCGAGCGCATGTCTCTTGAAGACCAAGCCTCTTGTACACTTAAGAAGATATCTTGCACTTTATTCAAAAAGTCATCCTCTTCAAATGTCGGGTCTACATCGCACATCCGCGCTAAGGCGATTCGGCTCTCGTTTTTCTGTTGTTGATGTTGGTTGAAACGTTTTAGTAATCCACCAACTAATAGACCGCCCATCACTACTAACACAATAGGCGAATTCTGCGACCCATATCGTCTCCTATAAGGCAAATGAGAATATGAGCGATAAGTTGACCCTCGTCCACTACTACTGCTTCCACCACTGCTTGAACTACTGCCTGAAAAAGAACCTCCCACATCTGCCTGTGCGACCATCTGACAGTATCCCATAACCAATGCAATAATGATACCTAACACCATCCATCTTTTTTTCATATTAATTCCTCCTCTTCCCCAACGAAAAAAAGCGCCAGTAAGCGATCAAGGCGACTATTTAATAGGTATTTGGAGCTTTTTAGGTGTTTTATTTTTTTGTCATCTGAATACCCAATCATTAACCCATTTAAAATCCCTTTGGCAATCGCTGTTCATGTCTAAGCAGGATTATATCATACGCCCACCAATTTGACTAGCGCTCGGGTATGAGGCTGAATACTCAAACTTAAATGATCAGTCCGTCTAGGACGGGAAAATATAATTTTTTTCTCTCACATCACAAAGGGCCACAATTCATCCCCACTTGTAGAAGGAGGGGACTTACCTAAGTTGTTCAAAATCTCTGTTAAATTTTAATGTTGTTTCTAAAACATCGCCTATTTTTTAAAACACTCCAAAAAATTAAATGGAATTGCAATGAAATATAATTCTTTAATCAATAGAACATTACGCCACTGTAAGAGAGATTATAAAAAAACAACTTGAATTAGATTAATTAATTCAAGTTGTTTAGTTTACTGTTATTATCCTTCCACTATGAAGCCATTCTCAGAATTACCATGTAAAAAATATTTATAGTCGTTTCCATATTGTGCATCAACTATAGTTACGTTCTTACACAAAGCAACTTCATCTGTACTTGAAATAACAGAATACTGAATTGAAAAATTTGATAATTTAGAATCTTCAGGAAAATCTCGTGGGGTAAAAGTCTGGATTATAGTTTCATTTTTCGCTATCGTTTCAGTATCATAAGGCACAATATCGCCGCCACCTATAGCAACCCCATCGAGATAATACTCAAACACTAATCCCTTAATTTCTTCACCTGATGAATTACTAATTGAAATAGTAAACTTTGTTTCATTGTGTTGACCTGATATGGAACAAGCAGACACAGTTAACATCAGAATAGAAAAAAATAAAAATCCTAAAATCTTCCGCATACTACAATCGCCTCTTGTAAAGCCATATGATTTTTTTTAAAATCAATGCTATTTTTTGTTTTTAGTGATTTTTCCTCTGATTCTTCAACACGTCTATCAGTATCTTTCATATAAGAATCAAATGAGAGAAAATATAATATTCCTGCAACAATGCTTCCTATCCCACCCAAGCATACGACTAATTGAATAATAGTTGACTTATCCATCGTAAAACCGCCTCATCAATCATTTACCTCATTTTACCACAAAAGATTGGTTTTATTATTTTCTTTATGGATATTTTTAAGTATTGGCTCTGTTTTAGAAGAGTGTTGATATCTACTTAACTAATTAAATCGGCAGCTAATAAATAATAAACGCTGTGTTTTAAAAAAATGTTGATATTTAATAAAAAATAGATGATCTGAAACTATAGACCTTCTATTTTTTATTTGTTAATTTCTCCAGTTTCTCTAATAGAGTAAATGTACAATAAAAGATTGTAAAGATTATCCCTACACAACAACAAATAATTATCCATGTATTAGACGACTCAACACTCATATTAGGTAATAATGTTTGTGTTAAACTATTTAAGCCAATACTAAAAACTATAAATACTAAAATTGTATATAGAATAGTTTTTCCTATCTTTTTATAGACTCTATGTCCATCGGCATAAAACTCTTTTTCTTCCTGAGTAAGCATGATACATCCCCCCACAAGTCCTATTAGTAACTATAATTTATTATATCTATTATACCATATAAATCCATTTTAATTTATTTTATTAAATAAATCCCGGAGTTCTACTACTAATCATTTCATTACCTATTACAGAATAACTTGCTTGTGATTGAACGTAAGCTTTCCGAATTTTTAGAAGTTCTTTTTCATCTTTAAAAAGCTCAATCCACTTGAACCACATTAAATAACTATGTAAATGTTTAGTTGAAACTCCTCTAAATTTTTGTAAGAAAGATTTGAAGTTACTATGAAATCCATTGATGTGTTGAATGTGATAAATACCTTTCATGTGTTTTCCTGATGGAATAACTTTATTATAATTTACAAACAAAAAAACAACCTAAATAATAGGTTGCCTTTTGTTTGTAAATTTACTTATTTTTTCATCTAAAATAAAGATACAATTTCTTTGGTGTTACAGTAAATATTTAGGTAGATTTTAGAGGTGTAAAAATCATTGTAATTCTTTAAAAATTCTCCCAAAACTGAAACCGATGTTATTTTGAAGAATTCTTTTTTATATAAATTCTTAGCGCTTTAACAAACAAGAACCACGAATAAATCAAGGAGGCTATAACGATTAAAAATAATATTTGATAAATAATAGACCCTAAACTTGGCATGATATAAACTTCCATCCCTATCCCCTCTTTTCATAAATTTCATCTATGTACATATAGTATATCACACACAAAATATTTTTCATTCTTCCCATCTAAGAAATTTCAACTTCGATCTACTAAATTCACCTATATATAGCCTTCCACTACAGATAGCACCTAAATAGCAATTCCACCCGTCAAAAATATCCGTAGGATATGGCGCAGGTGAATTGATATTTAGGGGAAATACCATTAGATCGTTTCATGGTAGCGGGATGCCCATGATTAATGTGAATGCTTTTTAAATTCATTCCCAAAAAATCAAGGATACCAACACCGCATTTATGCCGTGTTGGTTTTCTTATGATTTGTGAAATATCCTTCCACTTAGAAGAATGAGCACTTTTTATGAAGTCTTAACTCTTTAGAAAGTTAGAATTAGATTGTATGCAGAAGAACACTAGGTATACTAATGATATTCCCGCTACGTTGAATAATCTTAGTTAAACAAAAAAGCTAAGCAACAAACCCCAACGCCCCAATATCGGCACGATATGGGCAAATAAGGGGATTGATGCTTAGTGATTGTCTTGTTCTAAGATAAAACATCCAATAAGAAAAGGCTAATGATGTTAATTCTCTTCTGACATGATTAGCCTATCCATGTTTTAATGTATTTCCTTAGTGAAAATGTAATTAGATATTTTATTGTAGCGGGACACCTATGGTTAGTCAAATACTCTCTTGTTAATGAGGGCACGATCATCACTTATTTTTTATAAAGTGAATACTATTCAACATTTATGCCAATAACATTAGTGTGCTACTCCCCCTAGCACGTATTGAAAATTTACTTTCTACTCTTCCTTATAATTAGATATTTAAATTCAAGTAAACCCTAATCATTGCTTCCCCCCTGCAATTATTAGGGCTTTTTCATACTTATACATATTTTTTTATGTTGGTTCTGTTTTAAATAAGTGTTGATATTGAGTAATTAAAAAGTGGACAGATTCCCTGTCCACTTTTTATATTAAACTTTAATTTTAATCTACTTTTTCTTTTTATAATCTAAAATAAGACCAACAACAACACCTAAACATAATCCTATTGCTATCTGGTTAAGTACCACACCAAAGACAAGTCCTATTCCCGTAAAAAGTGGAAAGTAGTAATTATAATTATTTTCATCCTTGTCGCCGACATTGTTTTTAACGTTGTTTTCACTCATAAAATTCACCCCATAAATTCATAACTTATGTAATAATTTGCTGATTGCACTATTATAAAACTTATTGTCATTATATGTCAAACTAATTATTTATATAATTTTTTCTTGTTTTAAACAAACGCGGCTGTTCTTTTTCGCCATAGAACCCACCACCTAAACAAATGTTTGCACATTTATTATACTACACCAAATGAAGTGAATTATGCGAAAATTTTGTATTATCAACACTAATTTAAAACAGAGCCTTTATGTTAAAAACATTAGGTGATTTCCCGCTACGATAAATGACCCTCGTTAAATACAGCAACTAAATATCAAGCCACACCACACCCGACGTATACAATAGGCGGGTGACTCGGTGGGATTGATCATTTAGTGACTCTTTCTTTTGGAGATAAGATTTTATCTTTCGTTGTAGCGGGATGCCTATGATCATTTCAATCCTTTTTTATATCTTTATCACAATGATCATGGATACCAACACCGCATTTATGACATGTTGGTTTTCTTATTATTTGTGATTGATCATTCTACTCGAAGAATGACAACTTTTTATGAACAACAAAATTTTTATAATAAATGTTTAGGATCATGAAGCGCTAATTCTTGCCTTGCAACAGTTAGCAGCTTCATGAAACCAGGTACTAAGTTAAACACTAAGTAGAAAAATGATTTTCCCGCTACTCTGAATGACCTTTATTAAATACAGTACTAAACATCAAGCCCCACGCCCTAACCATACGCTAGGATGGTGGCACGGGCGGATTGAATGTTTAGTGATTACGCTGTTTAAGTATGGATTTCCGCTAAGTGCAAAAATCGTTAGATTTGCACCTTAGCATCAAATAAGAAAAGGTGAATGATGTGCAAACATGATTAGCCTATCGATTAATGATTTTTTTATGGGCATTGAAGTTTGATTAATTCTTGTAGCGGGATGCCTATGATTTATCTGAATGCTTTTTAAATTCATTCCCCAAAAACCAAGGATACCAACACCACATTCATGTCGTGTTGGTTTCTTGTTCATCTTGTGATTTCAGTCTCTTCTTTAATCAGACGATAATCTCTCGTCATAAAAGGAAATAACAGATTAGCGCCTACCGTGGATAGGCTACAATTAATTAGCTCTTTTTTTACTATCAGATTCATTAAATTTTTTAATCGTAATAGTGCATCCCACCTTCTTCAAGTAATGCTGTGAATTTATTTTTATTTAACTCATAACGTTCACTATCTTTTCCATAAATAAGTTCAGAACAATCGATAACCATTTGGGCTAATTTTTCATCAGTCATATCAAATTCCGGAAGTGGTCCAAATCCAGTAATTTCTCCATCACTAGCTCTAATTGCTAAAGAAAACTCTGAACGATCAAATGTAATATTCATAAATTTATCTTTTTCTTTATGGAGTTCAGATCTAGGTTGAATAAGTTTAGTTAGATAACAAACGAAATCGGAGTAGTGAAAACTACCTTCTTCAAGTAATGTTGTGAATTTATTTTTATTTAACTCATAACGTTCACTATCTTTTCCATAAATAAGTTCGGCACCATCAATAATCATTTGAACTAGTTGTTCATCAGTCATTGTTTTTGCTATTTGAGGGAGTGGACTATATCCAATGATTTCGCCATTGCTTACCTTTATTTTTAGCGTAAAAAAAGAATCATCAAATTCAACATTTATAAATTCTTCCTCATTTTTATTTACCTTATAAGGATTTACTAATTTTGTATAAGAATCATAAGAATCTACTGATTTTGCATCAACTCTTATACAGCTAAAAACCATTAGTAAAGTTAATATTGAAAGCACATATTTTTTAATCATGGTATTTCTCCTTTCTTTATTATTTACTTTACCCCTCAAAAAATAAAAAACACTGAATTGTGTTTTTATTTTTTTGATTATCGACACTAACTGCTGAACTGTTGTTCTCCCCCTTGTATTTAGACTTCTATTTGGTGTGTATGCATTCCCTACTAGCGAATCATACATTTACTTCGTAAATCGCAGGGTGCCCACTTTGTTTTAGGCTATGCCACAAACTCTACCAGAGTTTGTAATGTAATCCCCTCATCGGGCCTAGTGTCGTACACATACGGGATAATACTGATGAAATAAAAAAGAGGTGGAAACGAATGCGTTCGAATTCACCTCTTTTTGCTGTTCATTTTTGATATTTGATTTTTAGTATTATATTTAGGTTTCCACCTATCATTATTATAGCATATTAGTTTATATTTTTTGAACGTATTTAGTTGCAGCTGAAATCCATCCCGCTCCTGATTTCAATTGATATAATCCATTTTGTTGGTCCACGATCGTGAATACTTCCCCCTTTTTAACAACTCCGATCACCTCTGAATTAAAATCAGCTTTTTGTCTGATGTTTAACTCGTCACAGATAATCTTAACTAAGAATGTGTTATCTGTTGCAACAACGGGATTAGCACTCACCTTTTCCACGTCATCAACCCAAACCCACGAAATAATATCCGATAACAACAGTCTATCTCCCGCTACCTTTGTGACTTCATAAATCGAGCCTTTCACAAACCATGCCAGTGCTTGTCCTGTGGCATACTGTGTGGCTGATTCCTTCACTCGAACCTTATCACCGACTCTAAAGCCTGATGAGGATGTTACGGGTATATCATTTAAATAACTTTTAATCATTTGAATAAAGCCATTCCACCCCTTATCAAGGGTGCGATGAGGGCAATATTTATTTCTAAAATCTTGATGTTTTTTCACCTTTTCGATGCCCCACTGACGTTCTCTTAAAAGAGTCGCGATAAAGTGTGCGGCATTTTTTTCAGCTTGATCAAAGCGTGTTCCCCCTGATTTGGAATAACAGATTTCTATTGAAATTCCTTTTCGATTCCCTTCGCCATTCCCATCTCCTGCATGCCAAGTATTACGGTTAATCGGTACACCTTGGACAACCTCTTGATCATCGACGGCATAATGAAAGGAGACTTGATTTTTATTACGAATCATATAGGCAACCTCATTCTCTGCTGTTGCATCATTAGCGGTATTATGAACGACGATAAATTCAGCAGTCATGGAATGTGGACATTTTACCGAATAGTTTTCTGATGCGACTAAATTTTGTTTAATAATATACATTTTTATTTTTCCCCCTCTAATGTAACTTTTAAGCGTTCCACCGATTTCATAATAAAGTTTGGTAATGGTACCCCAACTTCCCCTAAATTCTCAAACAAGCTCACGAGTTCAAAGAGTCCAAAAAAGCCTAACATGACATGGCTAAGTCCAATACATGTCTGTTGAAGCTTGAACACGTCTAACACCTCACTTGGAATGAGCGAAACAAAGTTTAATTCCACAAGAGAATCTACCACAATAAATACTAATAACGCCAATAAGACCCCTGCTTTTCTAATAAGTCCGTTCGTTCCGATGGTTGAATTGATGCCCCGCTTCTGAGCGATGGCTTTAAATATTCCACTGAGAATATCACAGATCATTAAAAAAACTACCAATGTCATTCCCCCAACTGGCACACTAATTTCATGTGAAAAGACCTCTATCATTTTGGTTGCTATCACGTTTCACACCCCCTTTCATGTTAAGAATAAGAAAATTTTATTTACCGAGTTTTACTCGACTGACTGGACTAAGCCCCAACTGAACACACCCCTGCCAAAAGATTTTCTGATAGTCTTTTTCGATGTTAGCCGCAGGATTTTTAACGAGCTTTTCCCCTTGCTGAATTAATAGCCCTTCTTGATCGAGTGATTCTCTTGCTTGACGCATTCGATAAATGGCATAGGCGGTCATTTCAATCAAATCAATATCAAGATTACTTAACACATCTGCCCCCTCTAAATGCCAGGCCTTTCCCTAGCAATTGAGGATACATTTTCTTCGAAAATGCCAGGTGACCCATCGCCTCATACAACCTTTTGACTTCATCAGGCAATCCCTCTCTTGCACTGTAAGCCAAGTCACAATTTCCTCTTAATCTGTTTTCCATTTTCACTTCCCCTTTCATTGATAGTTATAAAAAAAGCCATTCAAACGAACGGCATAAAAGAAAAATATAAAAAACTCTTGTTGATTTATAAATAAGCATTAAAAACATTTGTTTAAAGAATAGATATGAGTAAATGGAGGAGATTGAGTATATGGTAACGGTTTATCTCGTTACATTAATTATTATATCTTGATTTGCGGTTTCATCCCAGCAAGATTCAATCGCTTAAATCATATATCAAATCTTTATTTGACTGATTAGTTGCTTATTTTATTTGCTTGGTCGTTAGGGGATTATATATAGAAATAATTTAGAGTATTGTCTAATTTTTTAATTATATTATTTCAGTGGGTTTAAAAAATCACCTCAGTAACGATTGATAACCATAAGATTTGAGGCTAGCAAACTAAACA